>DATJQC010000065.1:0-9241 GCA_035506055.1 Candidatus Nanoarchaeia archaeon
GCTCCGAAGTCGGTCTGACTTCCAATTCAAAATTGCTGTGATCGAATTTGATCAATAGCTTAGGCTGATCGACCGCGCCGGCGCCGTAAGAAATATTGACGAAGTCGGCGAACATGTGAAAAACAAAAGTAACATCCTTGAGCGCGCCGTATGGCCGGCGAATCAGATCCTTAAAAGCGGTAATTTTAAAACCGCCGCGGCCGCTTTCCGCCGTGACGCGCAAATTAATTTTGGCGATGCGGATGTTGGCCGTCACCTGCCGCCGCATTATTTTCACGGTTTCATAAGTCAATAAAGCATAAATGACCGTGGTAATCACCAAAATTAAATTCGCGTACTGATTCGCCAGGTTAATAATTTGATTCAGAAAATCGAACATATTTTTCTATTCATATTATAACATAATTTTGTCAAATAAAAAACCACCGGATGACTTCAGTGGTTTGCGAAGCTATTTCACTTCGCGCATGGCGAATTGCTTTTTTGGTTCTTCTATCTCGTTCACAATAATTTCCCCGTTATCGGTCACTTTGATGCTGCTACCGAGAAATTTGGAAAAATCGTTCATCGATCTGACCGCCATTGATTTGGAAAATTTACCGGCACCATTATTAAATTTGATTACGCCGAATAAATCTTCTCGGGATAAGGTTCTTTCCTGACGAAGTTTGAGCAATGAGGCCGATCCGGTTTCGCCGTGTTCCGGTGCGGCGCCGCGGGGAAGTTTGAAATTAGGCAAAGTCGGATTTAAAATAAACCTGCGCTTTTCCTTGCGGTTTTCTCCCCAATCTTTTTCCACGGAAATGATTACAGTCCCCCAATTGCCGTCTGTCGTCATCTCCACGATCCTTCCTTCGAATTCGGGAAACTCCTCGACTATCTGACCGATAACTTTCTTTACCCTGTTTTGAGTTTGAGAAACCATAATTCACCTCCTTCTTTTTTTAAAAAATGTTCAAACTGATTATTTAACCGTCTTATTATTTATTTATAGAGCCCTTCGGCATAATTGTCAAGGGATTTTTGATAATTTTTATCGCCGGCGTCGTCGTCGCCTGATAAATTTGCAATTTATACAAAGTAAAAACATCGTCGGTCGGTTTTATTTTTTTTAAGATCAATCCCACCGGCTTCAATTTAGCGGCGTTCAAATAATCAAAATCTTTCTGCGGCAAATTAAAATTATAATAATAAACCGGAATTAATTTGGCTAATTTTTGATAAAGCAACAGCATGGTCGGATCAGTTAAAGTATTGACGATAACTTTGCGCTCGGGGAAAAAAAGTTTGTCATGATAACGGGTGATGATCGCCGCCGACGGCTCGGTCAGCTTAATCACTTGCGCGTATTCGGATTTCAAAACCTGATTATTAAAATCAACATAAACCAATCCTTCATCCGAGCCGCTGACCAAATAATTGAAGGAAAAGAAAAAAATCAGGATGATCATCACCGCCTGAGCGGCATTAGTGCAAAAATTCCGCGACGGCCAGCGCGGCCGGAAAAAATTCTTAAATTTATTCGCGCCGATCTTAACCGCCACTTCATTATTTTCATTTTCGCGCGCGAAGATCGCCCAAGACAGGCGGGAAATGAAAAAAGCGGCCAAGGGCAGCGCGCCCAGATAGACCGGCAGCCAATAGCGCGTATAAGAATTGCCGATGGTGATCTCGTTCAGATTGGGATTGTCGCTAAAAATCCAGCTGCCATAATATAAAATCAGAATCGCGCTGGCAATGAAGTAAGCGATAAAATAGGCCCAGTATTTTTTCTTCCATTTCCAGACGCGAGCCAAAAACAAAATCAAGCCCAAAAAAGCCGGCCAGAAAAACAGGGGGAACATTTTGATGAAATAATTCTTGAAGTTCTGTTCGGCAACGGAGTAATTCAGGCCGAAATAAAAAACCGCGTCTTTGATCTTTTTTAGCGGCGCGACGATAAAGGCGAATCTTCCCCGGATAACGGTTTTGGTAAGCGCGGCGCTGGCGGCGGCGACCGTGGTAATTGACCGGTTGACCTCGGTATAACCGCCGTTAAGATACCCGCCGTAAAGTATCTCGTTCCAGCTTAACACCGGCGCGAACGGCAAAGCGAGAAAAAAAACAAATAAAATTAATTTCAGCAGGCCGATTTTTTTAAGATTGAAAAGCCAAAGGATAAATAACATTGGCAAGAGCCAGATCGCTTCCGAAGTGCGGGTGATCAAGGCGCCGCCGACGAATAAGCCGCCCAGCGCAGATAGAAATAAATTAAGCCAATCCATCTGCCCGATTTGCCAAGACAAAAAATTATTTTTTCTCGGAATCCGGCTCGCGGCCAAAACGATAAAATAAAGCCCGCTGATCAAAAGCGAAATGAATAAAATATTATGGAACAAGCCGCGCGCGGCATAAAAATAAAATACCGGAAAACTTACCAGAAGCAAGACGCTCAAAAAAGCGATCCGCGCCGTGAATATTTTTTTGATGAGAAAATAATAGAAGACGATAGCCAGCGCCGCGAAAAACGGCGTCAAATACGGAACGACTTTGATGGAAAATATTTTGGCGATCGTACCGTAAATCAAGATGATGCCCAAAAAACTCACCGGCTTGAGCACGCCGTTGTCGCTCCGAAAACTGCGCGGCTGCATGATCTCCTCGACGAACGGATTATATTTTTCATAGATCGTTAACTGACCAGTCTGGGCGTAAAGTTTGGTAAAAATATAATTGGCGGTTTCATCCGGCGAACCTAATTTGGTAAAACCGTCTCTTTGCACGAAGCTGATAAAACCGCAGGCGGCCGCGAAAAAAGCCGCCGCCAGAAGTGCAACGCAAATTTCCCGCCAATATATTTTAATCAAACTTATTATTTTGGTCATAATAACGCGAATACCGCAAATTATAAGCGAATACAACGAACAATTATTATTCCCCTCTTGAGAGGGGTGGCAGGCCGCCTCGGCCTGACGGGGTGTGTTATTCGATTTGCGGAGTTCGCAGTATTCGCGTAAAATTCGTGGTATTCGTGTTATACCTTACCAAAAAACGCGGATTTTAGCAAGAAAAAAGAGCGCAACTGCTGTGCGCTCTTCCGATTTCAAATTCGGTTAACTTTAATCCTTTATCGGCCACAACCGTCCATGCCGACAAGTTGGATGCTGGTTGAGTCGCTTCTAAACCATTGGAGCAGTCCGGTTAACGGCTGAGATGATATTGGATTATAACTTATATAACCCCAGTTTCGACCGGTTAGAAGCAGTTTCGGCGGATTGCCATCCCTAAAATTGGTTCCCATCTCCTCGGCGAAAAAATTCATGTTCTGCGGATCGATAATAGTCGCTTTACCGACAGCACCGATAATATTACCGGCATCAGTAATGGCAAAAACGTAGGAGCTATCATGAGTTCCGTAGATTCCGCTGAATGGGTGCGAAGAATCCGCCATGCCATAATCATTGGAAGAAATAGGCAAGCGAACAGTTCTGGCGTTAAAGACCGTACCGTCGATATGCTTCAGCACAAGGTTGGCTATGCTATCGCCTTCGAAAGATTCACAGCGATTAATCGATATAACGCCGCGACTCTCGCTGCCGACTTTCCAAGAAGCGCCGTTCCAAATAAACACCTGCGGCGACTGATATTGCGCCAACGGCGATGAATAATATACGCCGGCCACTGGCTGATTAACTTTTGCCGGCGATACAGGCGTCGAACAGCTTGCCAAAATGGCCAAAACAATAGAAGAAACCATTGCGGAAATTAATTTAACCATAGGGACTCCCTCGGATGGATTGTTTAAGAACAGATTATTTTTTTATATTGTTATCATATCATAGATTATCGTTATTGTCAATATGTTTTTTGCTGAATATTTGCTAAAATATAAACATGAAATTAGTTTGGAAAAAACAGATATTTTATTTTGCCATCGCCGCGCTTTGCCTTGTTGCCATTACGGGCGCGGCGATTTATTATTTTTACGCTTTGAATTGGCCGGGAATTTTGTTAACTCTGATTTTATCCGCTTTGGGCGTTTGGTTTTTCTCCCGACAAATTTTTGTCGAAAAAAAAGAGACGTCGGACATCAATGATATCACCCCAAAATTTATCATTAAAAAAATCAAGATTGATTGGAAAAAAATCACCCTGAATTTTTTCTGGCTAATCCCGTATTTTTTCTTTTTTATTTTTTCTTTTTTATTTCTGCTCAAGGCACGGACCTCCGCCTCGCTAACTTCTCCCTGGCAAGTCGTTTCGGCCAGATTTTTCATCGTTTATATTTTAGCCACAGCTTATCTGTTCTGGCTGATATTGAAACAATCGCGGTTTATGGGCTGGTTAATCGTTGCTCATTATTTTTTATCTTTCTCGGTATTGTGGATAATTTTCAAAATCGGTTATGGTTATGACCCGTTCATTCATCAAGCCACGGTTAAATTGATCGATCAGCAAGGATTTGTCCTGCCCAAAACGCCGTATTATCTGGGGCAATATTCGCTCGTCTTGATCGCCCATAAATTATTTTTCATCCCGATCGTCTGGGCCGATAAACTTTTAGTCCCGCTTCTGGCAGCCATAACATTGCCGCCGACTATCTATCTTTTTTTAAAGAAATACTTTTCGAAATTTTCATTTGTAATTTGTAATTTGTCATTTTTAATTCTTTTAATCCTCCCCTTCTCCATCTTTACCTTAACCGTGCCGCAGAATTTGGCATATTTATTTTTATTGCTGGCGATTTTATTTTCCTTGTTCGCCGGCGGCCGCGCGGAAATAATTTTAAGTTTCCTTTTGGCGTTAGCCGCTTTAGCGGTTCATCCGGCGGCTGGCGTTCCGGCTTTGCTTTTCGTTTCGGCGATTGCTGTTTGCCGTTACGCCGGCAAATCAGTCGCCAGAAAAATAATTTACGCGTCGCTTTTTCTGCTGGCGGCCGGAGTTTTGCCGCTACTTTTTTATCTCTCCAGCAATAATTCCGCCGCCGCGGGAACAGATACGGCCGGGGCCGGCCTGGCGATCCCGATCATTGTTTTTCCCCGGCAAGAAAATATCATCCTTGATTTTATTTATTTCTTCCTCGGCAATGAGTGGTTGATTCTGCTGATTCTATCGGTCTTGGCGGCTTACGCGATCTATCGCTGGCGAAAAAAAAATCCTGATTTTACTATTTTGGGAATTACCGCCTTCGGCTTGCTGGCCGCTTATTTCATAACCGGGCGATTGAATTTTAATTTCCTCATCAGCTACGAGCGCAATGATTACGCGCTAAGAATCTTATTCGACGTTTTTATTTTTCTCATTCCGGTTTTGGCGATTTTGGCGTGCAAATTTATCAATTTGATTTTAAACGCCAAACCTTTTATAAAATATTCCTGGCTGGCTTTTTTAGTTATCTTAATCGCTGTTTCGCTTTACGGTTCTTATCCGCGGCTGGATAATTATTACAATTCGCGCGACTTCACCACCGGCGCCGATGATCTGGCCGCCGTAAATTGGATCGCGCAAGATTCGGGAAAAAATCCATATGTAGTTTTGGCCGATCAGCAAGTTTCAGTTGGCGCGCTCTGGACTTTTGGTTTCAGCCATTATTTTAATGAATTCCCCTCTCGAGAGGGGTGCCGGAGCTTTGCCGCGGCGGGGTGTGTTAACACTGGAAAATCAAACGTCCCAATTTATTTTTATCCCATCCCCACCGGCGGCCCGCTTTATCAGATTTATTTGCAGATGGTCTATCAAAAGCCGGATCGCGCCACCGCGCTCCAAGCCGCCGATTTAACCGGCGCCAAAACGGTCTACTTTGTCATCAATAAATACTGGACTGACTTTGACAAAATCGTCGAACAAGCTAAAATAGAAGCTAGTTCTTTTAAAAATATCAATAACGGAACAATCTACATATTCAAGTACCTAAAATAAGGAGTCGATCATGCCACGTAAAAAGTTAAAGCGGCGCAAAAAAAATAATTTGGGAGGAACGTTCGGGCAATTGACCAGACAAATTGCCAAAATCAGAAAAATGGTTAAAAATGATCCGCAAAATAAACCACATCGCGAAACAGATCGCGAGATTGCCCGAAGACATCGTCCGCCGCCCTTTGGCTATTGCGGAGGCAAGCTTCCCGAAGACTTGCTCGTTCATTGAATTAGGAGGTGATATGCCCAAAAAATCCACCAAGCCGAAAGTTGATCGTACCACGAGAGAAATGATGAAAATGCGACAAACCCTTTTAAGACTGCACAAAAAAAAGGGGGTGCTGGGAAAAATTGCAAAAGAAGCGACGCATGGAGCCAATGCCGGGTCAGGTCTGGAACCCCCAGGATACCTTCCCGAGCCTCACTACTGATACCCCCCCAACCAAAAACCGCCATCCAGTCCAGGATCGGCGGTTTTTAATTTTACCTGCTCTTTGTTCTCATGCTCTATGCTCTCTGATTTTATATCCGTTTCAGCCATTTCAAAATCACCCAGGCGATCGCGCCGCCGGCCAGGGCCGTGGCGAACTGCGGCCAAGAAACTAATCTGGCGACAGCTATTGCCAAATCTCTTTTTAAAAGCAAGCCCAGCATCAGGTTGGCCATGTACCAGATAAAAAGATATTTGATCGCCCCGCCGATAACCACGCCCAGCCAATAGCCGTTAAACTGGCTTTTGGCCGCCCGATAAAAATAATCGATCGTCAAAATAAAAATCACGTTGCCGATCATAATGAACGGAACGATTGGCGCCAGCGGCGCGGGCAAAAGTCCGCCGGCCAATGCCATGACACTCGGCACCAAACACATCAGCAAAGCCGAACGAATGCCGACAATAAATAAAATCAAAATCAAAACAGCGTTAACGATCGGGCCGGTGAGCCATTGCAGATGAATTATAAACGGCAGAAAAGTCACGACCGAAGCCAAACCAATGAATCGGGCAATGGCGGCGGCATCGACTTTTACCGCTGCTTGTTCTTGAACGTAGGACATAAAATGCTAAATGCTAAATGATGAATGATAAATGATAAATTATCACTTCAATTCATCTTCATCTCTTAACACTTATTTGGTTATTACTAAACTTTTAGCGGAAACATCTTTAATTTTGTTGAATTTTGCCGTCAGCGCTTTGATATCAGATAAACTTCCTTCCACGATCAGACAAATTATGCCGTTGCATTTTGCCGAGCAGGCCGGAACAATATTCATTCCCAGTCGAGCGTGAATCAACTTGCTGTTGGCAGTCATGACTTTTTGAATCGCCAGGGCGTTATTGTGGCGGTCATCGCTTAAAATCGTGATCGTTGCCAAATGTTTAGTCAATTTTTTTACCATAAATTAATTTAGGCATATAATACGAATACTACGAATTATACGCTAATACTACGAACTCTACGAACGAATATAAATTCGTTAAATAATTCGCGGTATTCGCGAAAAATTCGTAGTATTCGCATCATGTTATATATTCCTCTTGTGATATTTCGTAAACAAAACTTTCTTCTCCAATTTATTTTTCTTCACCCAATCGAGCACTTCCATCACGCCTTTGTTTTCGTAGGAACGGCGGAAGCCTTTCTTTGCGAAATCGATCTGATACAAGGCCTGGATGCGCGCCGCGCGGATTTCGTCGGTGGTCGGAATCGGCTGGCCGCCGCCGCCGATGCAACCGCCTAGGCAAGCCATCACTTCCACATAATCATATTTATCCAAATCGGCGATAATCGGATCGATGTTGCCGATGCCGTTGACCACGGCGATGCGCAATTTATTTCCGGCAATGTCCACCGTCGCGGTTTTGATGCCCGCCAAGCCGCGCGCTTCGTTATAATCGATCTTGGCGCGGCACAATTTGGCTTTCGGCCCGCAGGCTAAAAATTCCGCCGAGCGCAGAGCCGATTCCATCACGCCGCCCGAACCGCCGAACAAAGCCGCGGCGCCGGAAAATTTTCCCAACGGATTGTCGGTTTCCTGCGGTTTTATTTTCGCCAGATCAATATTATTTTTTTTGAACAGAAAAGACAATTCTCTGGTTGTTAAAACTTGATCAATAACCTGCACACCGTCAACTTTAAGTTCGGGACGGACGGCTTCGTATTTTTTCGCCGTGCAAGGCATAATTGAAACAAGTTTGATTCTTTTCGGATCAATTCCCATTTTTTTCGCCCAAAAAGTTTTAACCACGCCAGCCAGATGAATATGCGGTGAGCGGGTCGTGGCCAGATGCGGAATCAATTCCGGATGAATTAGTTCGACATAATTCACCCAGCCCGGACAGCAGGAAGTGAACATTGGCCTGATTGATTTTTTATCCTTAATCCGCTCCAATAATTCCTCGGCTTCGATAATCGTCGTCAGATCAGCGCCGAAATTAATATCAAAAACATAATCAAAGCCTAACTTGCGCAACGCCGCGGTAATTTTCCCGGCCGTATCTTTACCATAAGGCAGATTAAAATCTTCACCGATCGTCACTCTAACCGACGGCGCGAATTGTGCCACCAAAATATTCCCCTCCCCGGGAGGGGTGGCGCCGCCTCGGCGACGGGGTGGGTAATCCCCTCTATTAAGAGGGGTGCCCGAGCCCCTGGCGAGGGCGGGGTGTGTTAGGCGCGAATTAGCGGTCAAAAGTTTTTCTACTTGGGAGATTTCCGACTGTTCTTGCGCCGCCGAAACCGGACAATGTAAGGCGCATTGGCCGCACAAAATGCATTTAAAACCTTCCTTCTGCCGCGGCACGACTTCCTGCCGGCTGCCCTTGCCCGCGAATTTCAAATAATGGATATTCTGCTGTAAGGCGCAGGCTTCGACGCAATTTTTGCAATCAATACATTGCGAACCGTCAATCTCCACCGCATTCTGGAATTTATAGGTCTTGCGATTGCCTTTGCGGTCGCGGAAACGGGCGATCTTCACGCCGTATTTTTTCACCGCCACCAACAACGGACACTGGAAACGCCAGATGCAAGTCGCGCATTTCTCGATATGTTCGGCAAAAATTAATTCTAAATTCATGTTACGCGCCTTCTTAACTCGCTTGCTCTCGGTAAAAACTTCCATGCAATCACAGACAAAGGTCGCGCACGACGGCACTAATCTTTTATAGCCTTTGACTTCCACGGAACAAACGCGGCAATTTCCCTTCACTGGAAAATCCGGATGCCAACACAAATGCGGAATATCAATTCCGTTTTTTTTGGCAACTTCCAGGACGGTCTCACCGGGGTTTGCGGTGTAGCGCTTGCCATTAATTTTTATTTTCAATTTGGCCATACCTTAT
>DATJQC010000066.1:0-3851 GCA_035506055.1 Candidatus Nanoarchaeia archaeon
GTGTTGGTATCGTCAATGATGCCATTGCCATCGACTCCGGTGGGATCGACTTGATCGGCGGCGATATTATTTTCCATAATTAATCCTTCGGCGCCGAAACCAAGAGCAAAAGCCGAGCTTCCCGGAGCTGACATAGTTTCAGAGTAATATCCATTATGGCGGGCAATGTTGCCGCGGATAGTAACATTTTGCGAATTATACCCCGAACCAATACCGTAGATCGCGTTATACTCGGCAAGGTTATTTTCCACTAAAACATTCTTCGCGCCAAAGCCAACTTCAATGCCGCCATAAATATTTTGATAAACGTGGTTGTCGCTGATAATCGAATTTTCTATGCTTAAATTTGTCCAATAATTCGCCGGCCACCATAGAATGCCGCCGAGACAATGATGAATGCCGTTGTTTTCCATGGTAACGTTTTTAGAGTCGTTGACGACATATATTCCGTAAGCGTAATAATAAATATCATTATCGACAATCACGATATTGTCAGACGCGCTGATGCTGAACCCTCGATCCCAATTGGTTTCAAAATTATTCATCCAATTCCTCCAGGTAGCGTATTTTTGATTAACTTTTGCCTGACGAGTTGACCAAGATTCGCTAGGATTAATATTAATGGATGAGTCATCGATTACCGTGTCCGGCATATCAACCCAATTAACCGGCGGCGGATGACTGCCTTGCATATTGAACCCGGAAAAACTGATCCAATTTTTATTAGTAACGGAAAATCCGCCGATGATGGTCGGCGTTTCTCCGGGATAAGCCTCAAAAGTAATCGGTGAACCGGCCGAACCGGAATTCGATGGTTGATAATCGACTCGGGACGACGGCGTGCCGTAGACCCCGCCGCGGAAATAAACAGTGTCGCCGGCCGCGGCATTGGCCAGGGCGGTTGCCGGAGCGCAAGGCGTGTTCACGTCTCTGGCTGCCGTCCAGTTAGTCGAAACCGAAAGCGAACTGACATAATAGATGTTATTTTCCGTGGGCGCGCCCAAAGCAAAGCCGGAATCAAGCGGGCCGAAAAAATAAATCAAACCGATTAAAAAGCAGGTGGGAAAGAAAAAAAATAATTTTTTCATATCTTTGCGGCACTTACGCGCCTTAGGCATTTTTAGCTAAAATTAGATACCGGCAAAAAATATTCTCGCGCTAATATTAGCTTAAATTTTATAAACTTCATAAGTCCTGTTATTAGTAATATTACCATAATCGCGTAAAATGAAAAGGCATTTTTCCCCAACCTAATTTTTACCTTGCGGAACGAAAAAATAAAGCGGCCCGGTCAGGACCGCTTTATTTTGATATTTTTAATTTTTATCGGCGATAAGCTGTTTCTTCTTCGGGCAGTTTGCCGATCTTGCGCAAATAATTTTTCTGTTTCCGCAATTCCAGGCTTTTCAGGGCGTAGCGTTTAGTTTTTAGTTTGCTTTTTTGGGGCGTCAAAACGCGCTTGGCGCGGGCAATGTTCAGAGTCTTCGAGTTGCGCAAACCCTTGTTGAAACGGCGTAAAAAACTCTCGAAACTTTCTCCTTTCTTTCTTTTGAATTCAGTCATAATATCGGATGTCGGATTTCAGAAGTCGCCTGCCTGCCGGCAGGGATATCGGATAATCCAAATTTTCTAATTCCAAATTTTAATTATTATTTATTCTTTTTTCAACTTCGGTTTTCACTTTTTTATAATCAACCACTTCCTGATTCCCCGATTCCATGTCGCGAACCATGATCGTCTTATCATTCATTTCTTTCTGACCCAGAATCAAGGTCAACTTGGCGCCCAAAGCATTGGCTTCTTCCAACTGATCTTTCAAGCTGTCGCGGGTAAAGGCCTGTTTGACTTTCAAGCCGGACTTGCGCAATTCTTCGAATAAGCCCATGGCTTTGCGGCGGGCCGCGTCTCCCAATTGGGCGATAAAAATAATATTCTTGTCGTCTTTTTCCAAGGGCACGCCGGCGGTTTTGATCTTGGCAACCGTCCGTTCGATGCCGATGGCAAAACCGCAGGTCGGAGTGGGCCGGCCGCCGAAGAATTCCACCAAAGTATCGTAGCGTCCGCCGCCGCCCAAAGACAATTGGCCGTTCGGATTCTTATCGCCTTCTTCTTTGGCGGTGATTTCAAAAACCGTACCGGTGTAATAATCCAGGCCGCGGACCAGGCTCAAATTCAAATTGTAAGGGATATTCATTTCATCGAGATATTCCAAAACGCGGGTGAATTTCTTTTTGCAATCCTCGCAGAGGAAATCGACGATCGGCGGCGCGCCGTCTTTCAAGGCGATGCAATTCGCCTCCTTGCAATCCAGCAAGCGCAACGGATTCTTTTCCAGACGGCGCTTGCAATCATTGCACAAGCGGGAACGATTGCCTCTTTCTTTATAATAAGCGGTGAGTTTTTTAATATACTCTCCCCGGCAGACTTTGCAGCCGATATTATTCACTTGCAATTCGATATCGATTTGCAATTCGCTGAAAAGATTATAGGCAATGAGCATCAACAGGAAATCCGCCACCGGACTGGCTTCGCCGAAAATCTCCATATCGAACTGATGCGACTGGCGGTACCGGCCGGCTTGCGGTTTTTCGTGGCGGAAGATCGGGCCGAAAGAATACATCTTCACCGGATGCGGCAAATTCAGCATGCCGTTTTCAATATAAGCTCTGACCAGGCTTGGCGTGATCTCCGGACGCAAGGCGACTTTCTCGCCGTTTTTATCGACGAAAGAATACATTTCTTTGGCAACGATATCGCTGGTCTCGCCGGTCGATTTGCGATACAGTTCCAAAGGCTCCAAAATCGGCGTTTGAATTTTTTTGAAGCCGTAAATTTCCGCCAGATCGGAAGCCTTCTTGATCGCCAGATCCCAATATTTATTTTCCTCAAAAATAATATCCTTCATCCCCCGCAAGCGGACGAATTTTTCCGAAAGCCCTTTCTGCTTTAATTCTTCCTTGTGAAAAGGATCGCGGCGCTGGTTATTATTTTTTTGATTTTTCGAGCGGGGCATATTTCAATAAGTGAAAAATTAATATTGATAAGTTGGCGTTTGAAAAAGAGTGATGCGGTCAAGCGGCCAGCCGCGGAACATTACCCGGCCGATCAGGAAACTTTTATCCACCGGGCCGAAACTGCGCGAATCTTTGGATTCGTTGCGGTTGTCGCCCAGCACGAAAAATTCGTTCGGACCGAGCGTCACCGATTCCGTTCCCGAAGTATCGACAGTCTGCAGTCCTTTCGGCAGATAAGTTTCGTCGAGCGCTACGCCGTCTTTGAATTCCTGATTATAAATATAGACTTGTCCGCCCCTGATCTCCACTTTTTCGCCGGGCAGACCGATTACCCGCTTAATGAAATATTCTTGCGGATCCTTAGGGTAGCGGAAGACGATGATATCGCCGCGAACCGGATTATGGAAACGGTAACTGATTTCATCGATGATCAGATATTCATGGTCGAAAAAATTCGGTTCCATCGAAGCTCCTTTGACGTAAAACGGCTGGATAAGAAAGTACCTGACCGGAATGATAATAACAAGGGAAATAACGACTACCTTGATTAGCTCCCAGGCGTAAGAAAGAATCTTTTTGAGCATTCGTTTAAAAAATAATATACCCTCCTTGTTGCCAGGGGAGTTTCTTGAATAATTTAACTTATACCCAATATAACATTAAAAAATAGGGCGGTCAAGCATCAAGTAACAGGTAGCAGACGGCAAGTAGCATTACAATTTTTACGCGATTTGCTACCTGTTACCTGCTACTTGATACCTATCTTTCATAACAAAACCGGCCCGCTAAAAGCAGACCGGTTTATGTTTTCCCGAATGAAGTCGACTCGTCTAAATT
>DATJQC010000067.1:0-7171 GCA_035506055.1 Candidatus Nanoarchaeia archaeon
GAACGGTCCGCTTGAGCAAGTTCCGCCCGGAGGTATTACGGCCGGCGGAGTAATGTTGCTGTGGCATAGACAATCCGCGCCGCATTTGCCGACCAGGCATAAGCCATCGGAAGGCTGGCAGGAAGACGCGCTTGAACTGCACGGCCCGCCTTCCCCCGAACCGACGCCGGTCACCCGCAATAAAGAATTCAAAATAAAAGTAGCGATGCCGAAAGCCGACAAGATTATCAGCAAGCCGATGACGGCGGAAATCAAAACTTTTTTGGCCGCGGCGATCCGTTCCTCGTTGCCGTTCGCGGTCATCCAAAGATAGCCGCCGTAAATAATCAGGGCGATGGCGATCACCCCTAAAAATCCCAGGGCGACGCGGATGATATTGTCGATAATCACGCGCGGATCCTGCGCCCCCAAACCGGTCGAAGCGACATAATTCAATCCCAAATCCGGCGCCGCCGCCAAAGCAAACTTAGCCGCTGCAAGGGCGGTAATCGCGAAAATCGAAATTGAAATTATTTTTTTTGCTTTGGACATCCGACTTTAGAATAAATTATCTGAAAAAAATTTTATTTTTTCTTTTTTTAATTTCCGTCAGGGGCAATTTCCGTCCGGACCCAGTTTGGCCGTGGCCGTACCATTGCAGCAGGAAGGCGAAGATTCGGAAACGCCCAGGCAATCGCCCGACGGCTTGAAACAATTTTCATGGATATCGCGGATGGCCGACCCGGCTTGCGCCCGATAACTATCCGCTTCGCCGAAAGTTCCATGTTTGATGATCGCGTTAGTGGAAACAGGCGATCCGTTCTTGAAAATCGTCTGGGTCTGGATCCAATAGCCGACCGGATTGTCCGCCACGCTCCACAGATTGATATTTTTATGCGTCACGTCCACTTGGCCGTTATTGATGACGGTCGAACCGGTGATCAAAGTGGATGCCATCATCAGCTTATTGAAATTTATCTGGATATCCTCATCAACCGCCGGAGCCTGGCCGGGCGCCGGAATAGTGGAGACGACCAGCGGAGCGCTGGTATCAAGCTGATCGCTCACATAAAAACTCCAAAGATAATTATCTCCTCCGGCCGCCTTGGTGTTTTCATTATAATAGGTCGCCGGGCCTTGGGCGATGCCGTCGCGGTTGCCGTCCAAGGAATTGAGCGCCGTATCGGTAATACCATCAAGCGCGGCGATGTTGGCCAGCGGATAACTTTCCCCGTTCGATTTCTTACAAACTGAGCTACAAATATTATAAGGACTCTTGGTGGCGCAATCGGCCGCGCTTGAGCACGGCGCTAAACTCGCGGCATTTATTTTGACGGCCAGATTGCTATCGGGCGGCAGGCAATAAATCGGTTCGCCGCAGCCGTTGACGCCGCATTGCTTGTCGCTTACAAATTCCACAGTCTGATATTGATTGGCGATCGAAAAAGTTCCGGCCAACGAATTGCCGTCGCACTCTCCGGCCGCGCATTTATCCGACAGGCAATCGGAATCCAAGCCGCATTTATCGCCGGCTTTGCCGGCGGCTTCGGCATTGACGATTTGAATCGCGGCGACCGCGGAAGATTTTCCCACCACGGCCGTCGGCAAGATCGGTTCATTGAAATTGATCTGGATCGCCGTGTTCATCGGCTGGTCAGGCTGATCATTGATCGTAGCGGCGCTTTGGCCATCGCTGCCGCCGGACATTTTGACGATATTGATCGCTCCGGAATCGGCCGGCGAGTTGAAAACAAGATTGATGCTGTTGCCGGCAGCGCCCGCGGTGGCGGCCGCGACCGCAATTTGCTGGGGCGAACCGGCCGCGATCGCCGCGGTAATGTCCGTCTCCGCGGCAAGAGCGGAAACGATGTTGGCGGCCAGCGCTTCCGCCGTGGCGGCGACGGCAATTTGATTGGCGGCCGCGGATTTTTTCACGAAAGTATAAACTGACGAACCGACTTGCAAAGAATCGGCCGGCACGGCCGCTTTGATATTAACCGTCCAAGCATTGCCGGCAACGACATCGGCGGCCGCCGTCAAAGAAAAAGGATAACTGCCGGAAAAACTGACGGTCCGGCCGTTGAAATTAGCCGACCCCAGGCTGACTCCCTTATCGGAAGCAAGCGTCGCGGACAAACCATTGGTTCCCTGCAAGGCCACCAGATAAAGCGTCGCGTTGGAATCAATATTGGGATCGAACGAAACCGAAGCCGCCGGCGTATTGTCGGCATTGGTCTTGCTCACCGTGCTGGTGGCGGGAGAAAAATATTTCGGTTGCGAATTTACCGTAATTAAGCCGCTGGCCTGTTTGGACAGAACATTATTCGGCATATCCCGGCCATTGTCCGGCGGCGGAAAAACTCCGCCGGAAATGACCTGCGGCGGCGTCAAATCAATCAAGTTGGAAACCTGGAATTGCCAGCTGAAACTTCCGGCGCAACCGGCTCCGCCGGCAAAAATATTCCGGTGATCGCTTTGGCGCAAAACTTTGCCGGTCAGATTGACCGTATAGGAAACCGCGTCGAGTAAAGCGGCCGGGATAAAAGTGAAAGTTTTATGATCGGCCGTGGCGGAAACTTTCGTATCATTAAGCGGATTGCCGCTGTCGCCGGTTTTGTAAATTTGCACGTTTGCCGGCAAGATGGCGGATTGCGCGCAGTTGCCGGAAACATCGACCGTGGCGCAAATCGTCGCCGGATCGACCGCCTCGTTAAAAGTGATCAGGATGACGGAATTTCGGGAAACGGTTTGATTGGGCGTCGGATAAACATTTTGTACGCTGCAAACCCCCACCGCCCCGGCGCCGCTGATGCCGTTAACCGCCGGCGCTCCCCCGCCGTTATTATTCTGGCCGGAACCCGCTCCGGTCGCCGCCAAAAATTGATTTAAAATAAAAGTGGCGATGCCGAAAGCGGAAAGAATTATCACCAAGCCGATGATCGCCGAAACTAAAGTTCTTTTAGCTTGATCGATCCGCTCTTCGTTGCCGACCGCCGTCATCCATAAAAATCCGCCGTAGATGATCAGGCCGATGGCGATAATTCCCAGAAAACCCAAGAAGATCTGGATGATCCGACTGATAATGATGCGCGGATCAGTGGCGGAAAGCCCGATGGCATTGCCATATTCCAGACCGAGATTGACCTGGGCATGACTCATCTTGGCCACGGCAAAAACCGCGATCAAAATAAAAATAACAGTAAAAATTTTATGAAATTTTTTGCGCATTAAAAAAGATTTTAATGAAAGAAAAAATGAAAAAATTACGATATCCGATTTCGCCTGCCTGCCGGCAGACAAGCGAAATCCGGCATCCGCTATTTGACTAATCACCACCCTTGTTATTAAATGATATTATACCATAAAACATTTGAACATTAAAGCATAAGAGCGTTAAAACATAGCGCGCCCGAGCATTTCTCCAAATCAATCAAATCCCTCGTGCTTTCATGCTTAAATGCTCTGATGTTTTCTGATTATGACTATTGAACAGATCGTGGAAAAGGTGAAAAAAAATAATCCCCAGGCCGATATTGATCTGGTCATTTTAGCTTATGATTTCGCGGCCAAAGCGCATGAGGGCCAGATCAGAAAAAGCGGCGAACCATATTTGCAGCACAGCTTGCATACGGCTTTCGTGCTGGCGCAGATGAAAGCCGATCTGAACACCATCGTCGCCGGTCTGCTCCATGACGTGCCCGAAGATACCAGCTACACCTTTACCGATGTGGAAAAAAATTTCGGCAAGGAAATCAGCAATCTGGTGCGCGGCGTCACCAAGGTCGGAAAAATCCGCTACCGCGGCATCCAGCGCTACCGCGAAAATCTGCGCAAAATGTTTTTGGCGCTGGCCGCCGACGTCCGCATCGTGATGATCAAATTCAGCGACCGCCTGCACAACCTGCGCACCATCGGCGCCCTGCCGCAAGACAAGCAGGAACGGATCGCCAAAGAAAGTTTGGAAATTTACGTGCCGATCGCCGAACTCTTGGGCATCTGGGAACTGAAATGGCAGATGGAAGACATCTGTTTCAAGATACTTTTCCCCGAAGAATTCAAAAAGCTGCAATATAAATATGAAGTCGAGCGCAAAGCGGAAAACAACCAATACATCCAAAAAATAAAAAACATTCTGGGCAAAGAATTGAACGTCGCCGGCGTCGAACACGAAATCGTCGGCCGATTCAAGCATCTCTACAGCATTTATCTGAAGATGCGGGAAAAAAATTACGCCTTTGACGAAGTCCAGGATGTCTTTGCCTTGCGCGTGCTGGTCAATCATATTTCCGATTGCTATAAAACTCTGGGCATCGTTCATTCGGTCTGGAAACCGAAAGCCGGGCGCTTCAAAGATTATATCGCTCTGCCCAAGCCGAACGGTTATCGTTCGCTGCACACCACGGTTTTCGGACCGGAAGGAAAATCCGTCGAGTTTCAAATCCGTACCGAAGAAATGAACGATGAAGCGCTTTACGGCATCGCCGCTCATTGGCATTACAAGAGAAAATACGAAAACGAAGACCGCCAGCAGCCGAAATGGGTGGAAGAAATTCTTGATCTGCAAAAACAGATCAAGGACACGGCGGATTTCATCAAGAATATCAAGCTCGATGTTTTTCAGCACCGCATTTTCGTCTTAAGCCCCAAGGGTGATGCTTTTGAATTGCCCGAGGGTTCGACGCCGATCGATTTCGCTTATGCCGTCCATACCGATATCGGCAACAGGGCGGTGGGCGCCAAAGTCAACGAGCAGATTGCCACGTTGGATCAAGAATTGAAAAACGGCGACATGGTGGAAATTATCACGGAAAAAAATAAAAAAGGCCCGAGCTATGGCTGGGTAAATTTCGTCAAATCCAAGCGGGCCAAGGAAAAAATCAAACAGTACGCGGAAAAATATTCCCTCTTCGGAAAATTCATGCCTAAGTTCAAAGACAAAGAAAAAAAATAATCCTCGCTCAAAATTCGAAACATAAAAAACGGCCGCTGAACAACAGCCGTTTTTTATGTTTGACGCGAAATCATTATCCCTAGGAACGCAAAATTTGCTTTCCTACCGTTTCGCTCCGCTGTAAGCGATCGCCCGGACAATATCCCAATCCGTGGCCGAGACCGGTGCTTTATGGAAGATGAATTTGAAGGATTTGATTGCGGTTTTTTCGCTCGCCTGGTTTCGCTGCGCCGGCCTTAGGCCGTAAGCCATGATGGTGACGGCGGCATTGTCGTGAACATCGCTCATCTTCGGATTGCGGCCATAGACAAGTTTGAAATTAATTTTAGCTCTTGCCAAGGAAGAAGCGCTGGTCTGGCTGGTCCAGCGGCCATTGCCGATTTTGATAATATCCTGCCAATCGGTTGCCGTTTCCGGCAAGCGGCTGAAAGCGGAATTAAAGGAAGCGATCGAACCGCCGCGTTCGCCGGCGCCCAAAATTTTCGTGGTCGGAGTGCCGGAATGGATGAAGTCGGCGATCGCGTATTTAATTTTTTGAGTTAATGGCTTGGCGGCCAGCGCGATAATTTTCAAATAGGTTTGTTTCTCAATTTCCGAGAGCGGGACGAATTGGGCATTGGCGAACAAGGTAGCGGTTTCGCCGGCGGTCACCTGATTGACCAGCGCGCCCGAGGCGCCGATCAGGCTGGCGATGGGGCTGGAATTATCGCTCTGATTTTTCGCGACCGGAATTGTTACCGGAACGGTTGAAGTCGAGATTTGACCGGACGCGACCCGGACATAAATAGCCGCGGGCGAGGAATAATTGCCATCCGTATCATAGGCATAGAGGGAATAATAATACAAGGCGTCGGGCATAGCCGAGGTATCAGTGAAAATATTTCCATTGCCCTGATAGATTAATTTGGCCAGCGGATCGGCTTGGCTGGTCGGCGCCGAATTGATTTTGCGGTAAAGTTTCGCGCCGGCAAAATCAGAATCGGCCGGATTAGTCCAAGAGAGGATGATTTGTCCGGACGAACTGATAACGGAAAAATTAGCGGGGATGCCGGGCGGAGTGGTATCGGCGGCAATCCCTCCTCCGCCACCGCCGCCCGAGGATGGAGTGGAATTATTGGCGCAGGAAACGGAAACAGTCGTGACATTGGCGCTCGCCACCGTTCCCGATCCGGACGAAACCGAGCAGGTTTGGCCGGACGGATTAGTGAGAACGGAAACGGAATAGGCTGAACCGGTAGTGGTCGCGATGGCAAAGGCAAATGAACCGTTGGCGGAGACAGTAAGATTATCTTTGCCGTTGTTTTGGAGAACGACTGAACCGGATAATCCGGAAATCGCGCCGCCGACAGAATAAGTGTCGACCGTCGGAGCGGTATTGTCCCCTTCCGAAATATCAAAATCATGAGTCGAATAGCCGCCGGTGTAAGTGAAAGTGATTTTGCCCTGGGCATTGGAACGGCAGATGCCGCGCGGACAACTGATGGTGGTGGTGGCATTATCGACTTTGACCAAATAGTTAGTATTGGGAGCCAGATCGCCGATGGTATGAACAGTTGAGGCGCTGCCGATGACGGCGGAACTTTCAGTCCAGCGCTTATGATAATCGCCGGCTTTATTCCAGACCGTGATATTGGAAATGTCCAGCCATTCGGGAACGGTGGAAGTTGAAGCATAGGTGGAAAAACCGGCGGGCGGAGCGATCGAGAGATCGGCCAGATTGGAATTGGGTGCGGCGGCATTTTCGAATTTGCCGTCGCCGAATATCTTGGCGCCGGCGCCGATATCGACTTTGTCAATGCCCATTGAGCTGGGCGGCTGGAATTCATAAGCGCCGATGTTGGGAATACCATAGACATTGCCGTTGGCGTAATCGGAGGCATGAGCGTAAGTGGTGGTGGCCGCGGCAATGGCCGGAGAATTCCAGGTTAAACGATAATCATTATTCGCGGGATCGACAAAACCGGGATCGGCGTTGAGGCCGTGGAGTTCGCGGCCGGTTCCGGCGCGGAGGGCGGCAAGAGTAAGATAGGATTGGCCGCTGTCAATCGCTAACGGAAGAGAACTGGTAACGGAGTAATAAAGGTTATTATCAACCAAGGCCTGGGCGTTCCTTAATTTAAGGCCGTAGACTTTATTGTTATAAAGTATATTATTAGCGACAACATCATTCGAGGAAACGCCAAGATCGATTCCCCCGTTGCTATTGTTAACCGCGGTATTATTGATCACCGTAGCGTCGGA
>DATJQC010000068.1:0-5308 GCA_035506055.1 Candidatus Nanoarchaeia archaeon
TCTCCAAACAGGACGAACACTTATCGCACGGCTCAAACTCCCCTTCTTTTCTATTTAAACAATTAACGGCTTTGGCCATCAACCGAGCAAAAGTCGTCTTGCCGACAGCTCTAGGGCCGCAAAAAAGATAGGCATGGGCGATCTTGCCCGTGCCGATCTCATTCTGCAGAGTAATCTTAATATGATTCTGCCCGACCGCTTCCTTAAAAGTCTGCGGGCGGTATTTTCTGTATAGTGTTGCCATATATATTTTATCATCCCAAACCTCCTACTTTTTGTCATCCCGAGCGCCGCGCGAGGGATCTATATTGAAGAATAATTTTAAAAATTTTCAATTTTCAATTTTGAAATAATGATTAAATTTTTCAATTTTTAAAATTTATTCATTGAAAAATTATTTGAAAATTCAAAATTTTAAATTAATAATGTTAGAAAAATGCCCACCCCGCCTCGCCGGGCTCGGCACCCCTCCCAAGAGGGGAATTTTTTCTTTTTTCTCTTTTATTTTTTATTTGGATTTAATGACATTGTCCACCGCGCCCCAGGCGCTGTCGCCGGCGATGGGAATCAATAAAACGACTTTGTCGCCGGGGATGCCTTTATAATAAGTGATGCTTGCCGTCAGCACGCGGAATTTTTTGTGTTCGGCTTTGACGATATAATTGCCATTGGCGTCTTTTTCCAATTTGCCGATCAACCGTTTTCTTTCCACCGGCTTGGTTTGCTTGTAGATGAAAGTGCCGCGGTCGGTGATGGTCAATTTCAGCATATCGCCTTCCACTAATTTCGATTTAGAAGCGTAATTGGCCGGAACGGAATATTCCTTGCCGTCCGGTCCGATCATATTTTCGCCGTCGAAAACTCCTTCGATCACTCGGCCGTCATCCTCGTCGCTTTCCAGCGAACCGTCGCTGATTTCACCAATACTGATCCGCTCTTCATCGCCGTCATCAAGCTGGCCGGCAAACAAAGAAACCAGACTGGCGGAATTTTTCTGGATATTTTCCAAAAGGCGCTTGGCTAAAACTATCTTTGATTTGGAGATGATGACACTATCGTCTTCTTCCATCTCTTCATCCTCCGACAATTCTTCTTCGTCGGATTCTTCGACCAGTTCCCTGTCTGCCGAACCTTCTTCGCCATCTTCATCTTCGTCCAAGTCATCCTCGTCCTCCTCATCTTCGTCGTCGTCAGTCGCGGCAATAATCGGTCCGGAAGCGGTGACGCCCAAAATCGGCGCGGAAATTTCATCATCCGTATCTTCATCATCGTCCAAATCAAAATCCTCCTTGTCCTCCGTAGTCCGCCCAGGGCGGACGAAGGAAGAATCGTCTTCATTATCCTCTCCAAGTTCTTCTTCTAAATCTTCATCAGCCGGATGAAAGCCGAGTTCGGATAAATTATCTCCGCCGCCCGACCCGGCCTCGTCTGGTTCAAAACCGGCATTAAAATCCAAATTTGGCATATTTTTGTTTTTGTTTTCGCCCAGAGGGTGATCACCCCTTGGGTGAAATTTTGATATTTGTTTATGTCTATATGATATATTAAAAAAGCCCTTCTTTCAAGGGCTATATTTTAAATTAAAAAGAGCCGGGAATAATATTTCCCCGGCCCAATTTGCTTACGGCAAGCGCTTTTAGCGAAGCCGGTCAAGGTTCATGTTTTTCATCATCGTTCCGCTCGGCAGACGGATCAGATTAAATCCGACAGCCTCGCGCTTGGCATTGACAATTTTCCGGCCTAGAACGTTATAGTAGGCGCTTGGTACGTCGGCGCCATTTACAAAAGAACTGAACCTTCTCGCTGGATTGACCGAAGTTACGCTATTGCCGATAAAATAACTCCTGGTTATTTCCGCGCCAGAAGCAAGGAAAAAGTTAACGATCAATGAATCCGCTCGCAAATACTGTTCTGTCCTGGCCACCGAGGCTGAAGTATCAATGCTGATTCTCTCCAGCTCAACGTAATCATAATGATAGCTATCGTCAAAGCTATAACTATGATTAGCTACCAGATTGGCCTTAGTGACGACGATTTTATGCAATTTGGCAGAATCAAGCTGATAAGAAGTCTCCAAACCGCAGATATAGCTGGGAGGATATTGATCGGAAAACGGAGAAGTGGCCAGAAAAAATAAAGCATTATCGCCCAGATCCTGGCAATTAACTGCCGGGGGTCGAGAGCTACTGTCAAAAAAGCATTTTCTCTTATGGTAGTTTGAGAACAGGAGAATCTTTTTTCCCATTTTCTCCTGATCGTATTTTACAACGTAAAAATCTTCGTCCCCCGCTCCCGTCACCGCCAGTTGGAAAGATTCCTGTTTAATGAAAAATTCGCCTTGGCTCATGCCACCACGACCGCTACCCGGAATATATGAAGGCGGATTATGGCCATTCTCCACCAGGATAAGAAAGCAAACTGAATCGCGGCTTCCCAAATCCTTGACGATGAGATCAAAATACACGGCCTCATTCGCCAGCCCGGGCTGAATTTTCGCCGGCACCAAGGCCCAACTACAGGGCGCGGAATAGGCAGCGCAAAAAACTGAAATCACTAATAGACCAACGAGCTTTTTCATAAAAAAGCTCCTTTCTTTTTGTAAGTTGGTAAATTATCAAAAAACAATCAGTTTTCAAATTATGCCAAACAATAGCACAAATTATATTCTTTGTCAATCTTGCCAAAAAAAATCACCAAAATCGGCGACTTTTATAGACCTGCGAAAATTTTTCCAAATTTCTAATTTCCAATTTCAAATTTCTGCCACTACATAATAACACACCCCGTCAGGCCGAGGCGGCCTGCCACCCCTCTTGATAGAGGGGAATTAAAATAGCGTCAGCCTTTTATTTATTTCCGCCTCGATCAGCGACCGGTCGCGGCCGTATTTCAGGCGGCTTAAAGTTTTTATTTTGTCGGCGACTTCGGGGCGATCCTGGCCAGGCAAGGGCCACATCGTTTTCATCGAGAACGGACGCGAGGCCGTGTTGTCGATTAATAATTTGACATAAGCGGTGTAGGCTTCGATATTGATCAAATCATATTCATTAAAGACAGGGGAATATTCTTTGGCCAAGACTTCCGCGTCTTCCGAACCGATCTTGAAAGTGAACCAGGAGCCGACGTTGCCGAACACGGCCGAGCGGATCGCCTCCCCTTCCTTGCCAAGCTGGCCGAGATATTGATGGGCGATGATCAGATTCAAACCATATTTTCTGGCTTCCGATAAAATCGTGTTGATCGAATCGGTGGTGAAATTTTGGAACTCATCGATATATAAATAAAAATCTTTTCTTTGCGAATCCGGCATATCGGCGCGGGATAAAGCCGCCATTAAAATTTTGCCGACAATGATCAGGCCGAGCAAGTAAGCATTCATATCGCCGATCTTGCCTTTGGATAAATCGACCAAAAGAATTTTCTGCTTGTCCATCACATCGCGCAGATTGAACGAACTTTTCTGCTGGCCGATGATCGGGCGCATCGTGTCATTGGAAACGAATTGCGTCAACTTGGAAGTGATGTACGGCACGATGTTGGCCAGCGCCGCTTCGCCGCCGGCTTTTTCCGCCTGCTTCTGCCAAAAATCGCGCACGGTGATATCCGGACAATTCTGGATTTTCAATTTGCGGAAATCCGGATCGGACAAAACTCTAGGCACTTCCATCAAAGTCGAACCGGATTCGACGTGCGCCATAATCAGCAATAAAGCATTGCGCATATACTGCTCGAACATCGGGCCGCCGGTGGTTTTCAGATCATATAATTTATCGAAAATCTTGATTAGTTCGTTGATCACAAAAGTTTTCTGCTCGGGATAGCGCTCGTCGAATTCAATCAGATTCAAACCCATCGGCCGCTCAATATCGGCCGGAGAAAATAAGATCACGTCTTCGGCGCGCTCGGGCGGGATGCGGCGCAAAATATCTTCGATCAGGTCGCCGTGCGGATCCATCACGCAGACGCCTTCGCCGTTCAAAATATCCTGGATGGCGACGCCGGCGATGAATTGCGATTTGCCCGTGCCGGATTTGCCGATGATATACATATGGCGGCGGCGGTCGACCCGCTTGATGCGGATTTCCTTGGCCACGCCCCGATAAACATTTTTTCCCAAAACAACTCCTTCGGTCGGAATATTCGACGGCGCCGGGGCCTGCCGGGCGGAGAGCCAGGCGATGTTCGGCGTCTCCAGATTCTTGAGCGGAAAATGATAGATGCTATCCAACTCTTCGGTATTTAGAATAAAGCTTATCGCTTCGTTGAAACGGCGATAAATAAAATCGTGGACAATGCCGCCGTTGAACTGATAATTTTTTTGCTTGAAGATGTTGCCGTATTCGTAATAATTATATTCGGCGAAAGCGTTGGCCATGTTCAAGAGATAGGCTTTGCCGTTCGCCTCATTTTTAGTGCTGACGATGATCCGCAGATTGACGTCCAGGCCGGCTTTGGAATTTTTTTCTTCCATATTCTTGAGCATCTCCTCTTCCATCTGGGATAATTTTTTCGGCTCATTTTTTTCCTTTTCCCGTTCGCTTTTCGGCTTGGCTTCATGAGCCACGCTGCCCAAAAAACCAAAGATTTTATTAAAGACGCCGCCGCCGATCGCTTCGCCGACTTTTTTGCCCCGATTGACTTCACGCACGACCGCGGAAATTTTCCGATGCCAGGAACCTTTGGCCGAGCGCATGACGACTTGCACAGCCATTGATTCATCCTTATCAAGCTTGCTCATCACATTGACCAGCGAATTCATCGGGTCAACTTCCATCTTATTATAGGTGCGCAAGGGAAAAACAAAACTTTTCTTGGTTTTCAAACTGCTGGCGAAAACTTTGGCGGACGGATTGAAAATATTGTAATCCGGAACTTCCTCGACCAGCGCGTCCGGATAATGGGCATGGATCTGCTGCTCGATATAGCGCGCGTTATCGGCCGGCGCCACCACGTAAAAATAAATTTTCTTTTCCGAAGCGACGATCTCGAAAGAAAAATGATCGGCTCGCCCGAATAGCCAGGCTTTGAGTCCGCGCTCGGCCCGGGCGCCGCCGATGCTATTGAAGATTGCCTCGCCGACGGCGATTTGCTCGCGCAATTCCTGCACGGTCTGTTCTTTTCTTTCTTCGCCCGGCTTTTCCTTGGGCAATCTGACCAAAAAAACCGTCTGGGCCAAATATTGATTGCGGGCGTAATAATTGCGCAAAATCCGCAGCGCCAATAAAACAAGAATTAAAAAAATTGCCGCCACGGCGACATAAAAAATAATTGACAGCCAATCGGAGTTAGAGACAATGCCCGCGGAAAA
>DATJQC010000069.1:0-9855 GCA_035506055.1 Candidatus Nanoarchaeia archaeon
GCAAAAAATTCTTAACCCTCATTGTTGAATTATTTCTTGGCATAAATATAAAATTTTACTTTTTAGAATTTTTTATTTTGGATAAAAATAACCAGTCACTCGGGTCTGCTCGATACTAAATTGTCTCTGCGGAGAGGATGGGATTCCCGCGTTCGCTCGCCGCCGGAAAGCGGCTCGCTCTCTTGTCCGGGGTCAGCGGTGGCCTTTCCCCGAAAGGCCGCCGGACGCTCGGCTACTGGCCGCTCGGTCCCTCGCGGCCATTGCCTCGCTCCTGACCAGTTCGAATCCCCTTCCAATATCTACTCAAAATTACATCCCGACAAAAAGTCGGGATGTAATTTTGAGCGGAGAGGATGGGATTCTGTCACAACTCTCACTCGCTTCCGCTCGTTCGGTCGCAACCCCGGCTCGCGGTCGGCCTCGCCAGAAAGCTCGGCCGACATCGCTCCGCCTTTCGAATCCCATCCTTTTCCATTCTAACTAAAATAACCTGACGCAGGTCAGGTTATTTTAGTTAGCGGAGAGGATGGGATTCGAACCCATGAACCTTTTGCAAGGTTAACACATTAGCAGTGTGCTGCTTTCAGCCACTCAGCCACCTCTCCAAATCTAAATTATAAATTACAAATTATGAATTATAAATTATCTTTTTTGATTTGCTTATTTGCTATATTTTACGGCAACTTGCAAATATGCTATAATCATAATATAAGATTAAAAATTGACTGTCAAACAATATGGCCGAAGAATTCAGGACGACGCAAGATATCCAATCGGAAACCGATGTCATCAGCTGGGAAATTCCCGAATATCAAAGCAAAGAAAAAACCAAGCTTTGGTACGCGATCTACTCGCTGGTCGCTATCGCGCTTTTAGCTTACGCCATCTTTACCCAGGATTTTATTTTTGCCATTATCATAATTTTTGCGGCGGTCTTGATCGTGATTTTTGACGGCGGCCGTCCGGGAATGCTGAATGTCGCCTTAAGCGATCGGGGGGTGATGGTCGGCAAGGAATTTTATGCCTATGATCAAATCAAGGATTTTTTTATTATCTACGAGCCGGATCAGGGTATAAAAAATTTGTATTTGGAGTTTAAGAGATTCGTCCGGCCCGCCTTGCCGGAAAACGAACCGGCCCATTACAGTTGGCTTTTTTGGCTGATAAATTTTTCCCGCACCCGTTTTTCCATCCCCTTGGATGATATGAATCCGATCATTATCCGCCGAAATCTGCTGAAATATGTGAAAGAAAATTTGGAGCGGACGACCATTCCCCTTTCCGAACAGTTGACAAAACTATTCAAGTTATAGCAAAATAGATAATGCCGACAAAGACCTTGGCCATATTTTCGCTCCTGGTCAAGGATTTATTTTTGCTCTCGTCGTTCAATGGATAGGACGCAAGATTGCGGATCTTGTAATGCAGGTTCGATTCCTGCCGAGAGCACTATAAAAAACAAACGAGGTTCCCAGCCAAAGGCTGGTCCGCCTCTGGCGGAGATTCCTGCCGAGAGCACTATAAAAAACAAATAAGGTTCCCAGCCAAGGGCTGGTCCGCCTCTGGCGGAGATTCCTCGCGGGTGCACCATTTCAGAAGTCAGATGTCGCCTGCTTGCCGGCAGGCGGGGATTTCAGATATCAGATTTTAATTCTATTTTCTTCTTTATTTATTAATATTTTAAAAGTGCCTGACCGGATAATTATGATATTTTCGCGATATCCGAGACGGCTCTCGTCGTTCAATGGATAGGACGCAGGCCTCCGAAGCTTGCGATGCAGGTTCGATTCCTGCCGAGAGCACTATAAAAAAACAAACGAGGTTCCCAGCCAAGGGCTGGTCCGCCTCTGGCGGAGATTCCTCGCGGGTGCACAATGCCAAAACCATAAATCAGATGCCGGATATCAGACATCTTTAATTCCCTTCTTCTTGCTTTTTTTCTTATTCTGCTTTAAAATAACTTTTCAAGTTAAATAGCTTAAATTTGCAACTTAACAATCAAGGAGGTTTTTATGGGAACGGTTCCTGAACTGAAATGCGGCCATCCGATCTGGTGGCATCACCACGGCCAAAAGATTGAAGTATTTCAAGAGACAAAAGAATGTTTAATACTCAAAGGAAGCGCCGCATCACTAACCATTCAAAAAGCGGAGAGAAAATTTCCAGATCTTGAAGATTTTTGGCTCATTGATTGGGAAGTTATACAATGCCGACCAACCGAGGAAATTGTTAAAGGCCGCAGACTTTTTACCACCGAAAACCTTAAAAACGCTTTTGGATTAACTGATGGTTCGGGCACGCATGATGGAGGATGGTTGATCAAACGCTACGGCGCCGACGCGGCCGAACAGATGAATTACATTCGCTGGGGTAATTATCTCAATATCCCCTGCCCGGGAACCGGCAATGACGGCGACCCGAATATTTCCATTGAGATTGACGATGAAATCCAAAAAGCAATCGCCAGGTTAATCGTTCAATATTGAACATTACAAAAAAATGTCCCGCGCCCTTTAAGAATTATTTCTTGGAAAGGCGCGGGTTTTTTATTTGAAAAAAATCAGACAAAAGGGTAATATCAAGCTATGGAACTCTCAACTCCGCTAACCCAATTAAAAGGCGTGGGCCAAAGCATTGGCAAACGGTTGGCCGCGATCGGTCTTAATAATACTGAAGATCTGCTTTGGTATTTTCCGTATCGCTATGATGACTTTACCCGCTTAACCAAAATAAAAGATTTGAAATCAGCCGTCGCCGCCAATGTTATCGGTCAGATCGAATTGATTGAAAACCGCCGCGCTCATCATCGCCGGATGTATATTACCGAAGCGCTCATCAACGACGGCACGGAAACTTTAAAAGTGATTTGGTTCAATCAGCCGTTCATCGGTAAAACTTTAAAGGTCGGCGACACGATTTCGCTGGCCGGCCGCGCCGAAGACCAGGGCGTTTTGACCATGGTTTCGCCGGTTTATGAACGAGTTAATTCAGCCGGGCTAATTCATACGGCGGGATTGGTGCCCAATTATCATTTGACGGAAAAGATCACCCAGAAACAATTAAGATTTTTGATCAGCCAGATTATTAATCTGGCGAAAAATTTGCCCGATACTCTGCCGGAAGAAATGAAAAAACGGCTCAACTTATTGCCGCTCGGGCAAGCGGTCAGACAAATCCACTTCCCCAAAAAATTGGCGGATGTCGAAGCGGCGCGCCGCCGCTTGGCCTTTGACGAATTATTTTTACTGCAATTAAAATCGCAGCTGGTCAAAAAAGATCGCGATCTGGCTCGGGCGGAAAAAATCGAATTCAAAGAAAAAGATACCAAAGAATTCGTGACAAGCCTGCCTTTTAAATTAACCGAAGACCAGCGCCAGGCGGCCTGGGCAATCCTCGGGGATTTGGGAAAATCCCAACCGATGGCGCGCTTATTAAACGGGGATGTCGGGAGCGGAAAAACTTTGGTGGCGGTGATCGCTTTGCTTAATGTCGCTTTGAATAACAAGCAAGCCGTGCTGATGGCGCCGACAGAAATTCTGGCGCAGCAGCATTTCAATACTATCTCGCGATTGCTGGAAAATTATCCTTTGCGCATCGCCTTGCTGACAAATAGCTACCGTTTATTGAATTCGACTTTAAGCGGTCCTTCGACTCCGGCCGCGGCGGCCTCCGCTCAGGATGACAAAAAAATTACCCGGGCGGAAATTCTAAAGATGATTGGAAACGGAGAAATTGATATTATTATCGGGACGCACGCCTTGCTGCAGGAAGACGTAAAATTCAAAAATTTGGCTTTGGCGGTGATTGACGAACAGCACCGTTTCGGAGTTGAGCAGAGAAAAGCGCTGATGGCCAAATCCGGACGCCAAGATTTGACGCCGCATTTATTATCGATGACCGCGACGCCGATCCCGCGCTCGTTGGCGCTCGCTTTATTCGGCGATCTGGATATTTCGGTGATCAAACAAATGCCGGCCGGTAGAGTGCCGATCATGACCAAAATCGTTCCCGAAGAAAAACGCGCCGCAGCTTATAATTTTATCCGCCAGCAAATTGAAGCCGGCCGGCAGGCTTTTGTCATCTGTCCGCTGATCGAAGAATCCGATCTTTACGGAGTCAAGTCGGTTAAAGAAGAATTCGTCAAACTCGACCGCGGCGTTTTTCCGGAAATAAAAATAGCTGCCTTGCACGGCAAACTCAAAGCCAAAGAAAAAGAAGAAATTATGCGCGGCTTTCTGGCCGGCGAATATAAAATTCTGGTTTCTACTTCGGTAATCGAGGTCGGCGTCGACGCGCCCAACGCGACGATTATGATGATCGAAGGCGCGGATCGTTTCGGCCTGGCCCAACTGCATCAATTCCGCGGCCGGGTCGGGCGGGGCGCGGAGCAATCTTATTGCTTTTTATTCCCCGCTTCCAGTGATCTTAAAACCTGTCAGCGGCTGCAGACGATGGAAAAAATTTCCGATGGTTTCGCTTTGGCCAAGATGGATTTGAAATTAAGAGGCTCGGGAGAAATTTTCGGCACGGCCCAATCCGGTTTTCCCGAACTGAAAATCGCCACGCTTTGGGATTATGAATTGATGAAACAAGCGCGAGATGAAGCTGTCGCCTTGCTCGCCGCGGATGCCGAGCTTAAAAAAAATCCCGCCTTACGGCAGGAAATGGATATCTTTGAAGAAAAAATCCATTTGGAATAAATCCTTACCGCGCTTGCTTATAAAAAAGCAAGCCCGATTCAATGAAGAACCGGGCCGCGAATTCGATCTCGGTCAGGAAACGCCGAGAGATAAAAGCATGTTGGCTAACGCGACCCAGGGGCCGTGCCAGAAAGGGCTGTAGGCGATTTTCGCTCCGTCGGAAATTTCCAGGAGTGAAACAACGCCGATGACGGTGTACAGACAAATCAGGAAGAGTACGAAAGCGACGATTTCGACTATTTTCTTGGTTCGCTTTTTGGCATTGCTTTTTTTCGCGATCAAGCGGATCCGCTCGATCATTTCGCTCTTATAATCTCCGAAATAAATCTGCCGCTGAATCGTTGTTGCGTCCATCATTCCTCCCGTGAAAAAGGGTAAATATGCTTAAAAAGATGCGATATTCTGCTTAAAACTTTACCTTCATATTAACACATTTAATGTAAAAAGTCAATAGTTAACTTGACTTTATGCCCAATACTTGCTAAGATTAGACTAAGATCAAAACATTGTAAATTCAACTTATTTCAAGGAGGATTTTGTGGAAATTCTTAGAGCAAAAGAGGATTTCGGTCCGGTAAAGAAAGGCGAACAAGTTTTCGTCTTGCCGGAACACAAAACACTTCTCGCCGCCTATATCTGCCTCCCGTTCTTTATCAAACCAAAACTAATAGTTATCGAACTGGTTGGAATAATTTTAAATCAGGACGCGGAAAGATCTGAAAAAACCAACCGTTCCTTTGATTCAACTTTGCGCACATTCTCTGACTGGAAAGCGGTTGTCGAAAACGATTATATCTATTTAGTCGACGTCCGCTTGCTGGAACGGGAGAAAAACAAATCCTATTTGATTGATTAAACAGAATCCGGCACCACCTTAAGTGATGCCGGTTTTTTTATCCAAAAAAATTTTTTAGACGCTTAACAGCTCGGAAACGCTTTTTATCTTGGTAAGTTTTATTTTACCGCCGGAAACTTTGGCATCGGGAATTATCGCCCGGGTGAAGCCGAGTTTTTCCGCTTCTTTCAAACGCTCGGCCAATTTCGGCACCGAACGCACTTCCCCGCCCAAGCCCACTTCGCCCAAGACGATCGTTTTGTTATCGATTACTTTATTCAGCAAAGAAGAAATGATCGCCAGGCAAACGGCCAAGTCCATCGCCGGATCATTCAGTTTCAAACCGCCGACGATGTTCAAAACCACGTCCTCGGCCATTAAATTTATTTTGGCTTTTTTGGTCAGCACGGCGGCCAGCACTTGCAAACGATTCAGATCAAATCCGGAAGCGCGGCGCTGGGGATAACCGAAAACCGTTTTGGTGGCCAGTGCCTGGACATTGACGATGAACGGCCGGGTGCCTTCCATCACCGCGCTTAAAACCGAACCGGCGATATTTTCCAAACCGGTTTCCACGAAAACGAGCGACGGATTGATGATTTCCTTAAAACCCGAACCGGTCATCTCGAAAATTCCCAACTCATTCACCGAACCGAAACGGTTTTTTATCGCCCGCAAGACGCGATAGTCGTTGGTCGTGTCCGCTTCGAGATAAATTACCGTATCGACGATATGCTCCAGCGATTTTGGTCCGGCGATCTGACCGTCTTTGGTGATGTGGCCGATCAACAGCACGGCAATGCCGTCTTGTTTGGCCACTTCCAAAAATTTAACCGCCGCGGCGCGGATCTGGCTCAAGCCGCCGGCTTCAGTTGCGATTTCCGGACAATAAACCGTCTGGATCGAATCGATGATCGCCAAAGCCGGTTTTTCTTTCCGGAGCGCGGCGGAAATTTTATCCGCGTCGGTTTCACTCGCGAACTTGATATTTTCCAAACCGCAGTTAAGGCGATCCAGACGCGACTTAACCTGCGCGGCCGATTCTTCGCCGGAAACGTAAAAAACTTTTCCCTTGCCGGAGAGTCCGATCTTATCGGCAACTTGCGCCACGATGGTGGACTTGCCGATTCCCGGCTCGCCGGAGAGAAGTATCAATGAGCCGGGCACGATGCCGCCGCCCAAAACCCGGTCGAATTCCTCAATACCGGTCGCGAGGCGCGCTAATTTTTTATCGCTGATTTTAGCCAGATCGATTATTTCAGCGCTGACGGCGCTGACCGCGGCCTTATTATCGCCCTCGGCCACGGTTTCCAATTGCAAAGTATTCCACCCGCCGCATTCCAAACAACGCCCGCTCCATTTGATGGATTGGGCGCCGCAATTCGAACAGACGTAGACGTTCTTGATTTTATTCGCCATGATAAACTATCTGCAAACACACCCCGTCTCGCCAGGGGCGATCCACCCCTCTTTAATAGAGGGGATTATTATTTTTTCCAAACGGCATTATCCACCAGCCAATTGTTTCCCTGTTTGACAAAAGTAACGACAATATCCTGATAACTGATCACGGGCCCAGCCGTTCCGGTCTGCGAAACTTTCTGGGTGTGTACCAGGATATCGGCCTGGCCCTTGGTGTTGTCGAAATCCTGGGTTTCGGCGGAAATCGCGTGCGTGGTCACGCCCTGATAAACCCCGCTGTAAGCGGCTTTTTGATTAGCGGCGATATAACTATCCGCCCAAGCCCGCATCGAAGGAGTCATATATAATTTCAGCTCGGTAATATTGCTGAAATTGGATTGATTGGAATAACTGCCCAACCGTTCGGCAAACGATTCGGCGATCTTGACCAGATTGGTTTGGGTAATCGTATCGTTGGAAGCCGGCGCCGCCTTGGTTTGTTTGGCCGGGACCGCCGGAGTAGTCGATGCCGTAACCAGAGTTTTCTGATTATTAACCGTCTGTCCGGCGGTCTGATTGACGGATTTAGGAATCGCCGCTCCGGGAAACTTATACATAAAAAGAAAAAAGGCGATAATCAGCAATAATAAAATGATTATCGCGATAATGATGATTGTCCTCAAAGTTCGCTTGTTCATAATTTTATCATTTAGCATGTAACATATAACATGTAACACGAGATGGGCAAATATTGAATTTTAAAATCATGTTTTTGATTATCGCCCGCCCAATTTTCTAATTTTCAAATTATTCCTGCCTGCCGGCAGGCAGGAAATTTTCCAATTTCTTCAGATTTCCATATCCGGCAAGGCCGGGGCGGCTGCCGGCTCGGCTCCCGCTTCCTGGCCGAGCGAGGCGGCGAATTCCTTCTTGGCTTCCTCGATTTCCAGCAATTGCCGCGGATCAGAAGTGATCAGCTGGTCTTCGCTGTAAGAAGCGACAATCTTGATCGCGGCGTGCTTATTGCCCGCGAAAATAATCCCCTCGCCCACGCCCGATTCCAGCAGCAGATATTTTTCTCCCTCGGTCAGGACGAAAGTTTTTTGGATCAAATCGATCGCCGCCGGCGATTGTTTCAGCAATAATTGCAAGGATGAATTAGTGACGATCGCTTGCCCGTACGGCGAGCGCAGGAAATCGTTGACGTCCTGGGTGATCGTGGTCACGCCTAAATAATATTTGCGGCAGCGCTTCACCAGCGCGTAAATAAATTTGGCGCTGTCCTCGTTCTGCATCAGCCACCAGGCCTCATCGATCACCAGAATTCTTTTTTTCAATTCCGAGCGTACGATATTCCAGATATAATTGATGATAGTGTAGATCGCTAGCGGACGCAGCTCGTCTTCCAGGTCGCGGACGGAAAAACAGACCAACTGATTATCCAATTTGACGTTAGTCGGATTGTTCAAGATGCCGGCGAACGTTCCTTCGGTATATTTGCGCAACCGCATCGCCAGATCCGCTCCGCCTTCGATGCCTTCCAGAACTTCCTCGAAATCCTGCATCACCGGCGATTCCACCGCCGAAAGATCGGCGTCGGGAGTGATATCTTTTTTGGCGTAAGTTTCCAACAACGCCCGGTCAACGATCGAATCTTCGGTATGATTAAGATCGCCCAGCATCAGCCGCACCAAGCCCTTGACGGTGATGACCGCGCCGCGGATGATGTCGGCCGGCTTGGATTCGCCCCCGATCGAGCGGGGCAGATCGAACGGATTGATTTTCTCTTCCGAAGCCAATGATATATTAATGTAGGTGCCGCCGACCGATTCAGCCAAATGCTTGTATTCATATTCCGGATCGATGATGATCACGTCCGTGCCCATCATCAGCGAGCGCAAAATCTCCAGCTTGATGGCATAACTTTTGCCCGCGCCGGAAGTGGCGAAGACGACATTGTTGGCGTTCTGCAAACTGAAACGATCGAACAAAATCAAGCTGTTATTGTGCCGATTGATGCCGTATAAAATGCCGTGGTCAGAAGTCAGATCGCTGGAAATGAACGGGAAAGAAGAAGCGGCCGGCGAAGAATTCATATTAAAAGTGATGTAGAGTTCATCATTGCAAAGCGGCAGGGTGGAATTGAATCCCTGCTCGGATTGGAAAAAAACTTTTTTGGAATAGACCAGCCGGGAACCGAAAATATCCTCGACTTGGTTGGATAATTTATCCAGCTCTTCCTTGGTGTCCGCGTAAAGCGTGACATAAAGCGAAAACTGAAAAAATTTTTCAATGCCCTGCGTCAGCGCGTCGCGCAAATATTCGATATCTTTCAAGGCGGTTTCGCGCAGCGGATCGCGGGCCGCGCCTTTTTCCGCGTCGGAAATTATCTGCGCCTCGAGCGAGCCGACTTTTTTCTTCAGCTGCTTGAGGATGATCGCCGTATCGACCGGATAGAAAAACATCGCGACATCAAAAACTTCGTTCAAGTTAATGACGGGCGCGAACCAGCCGACGCTGATATAGCGCGGATAACCGATAACGAAAAGAGTGCGGACGAATTTGTCGCCCAGCCGCAGATGATCGGGCTGCATCTGCATCGCCGAGGGCGCGATCAAATCCAAAACCGAGAGGACGCCGCGGCGGAAAGCCTTTTCCTCTTCGATCAATTCCCGCACCACTGCCGCATTCTCATTGCCGCCTTGCGCGTTCAAGGCTTCCTCCTCGGTCGGCGGCTTTTTCTCTTCTAAATTAGATTTTCTGATATCAATCATAATTAATTTTCATGCATCATGTAGCAAGTAGCAATTCATTGCAATTTTATTTTTTGATATTTTAATGATACTTGATACTTGCTTCATGCTACCCGCTCTATTCCGTTATCTGCAGATTCTTCATTTCGGTCAGCTTCTCATTTTC
>DATJQC010000070.1:0-10788 GCA_035506055.1 Candidatus Nanoarchaeia archaeon
AATTTACGCAAAGTCATCAAGGCGGCGGAAAAGTTCGTTGAAGACGCTTGCCGATATCTTGAGCCGCACGAGAAATTCGACGCGGAAAAATGGCTGGCCGGAAACAAAAAGGACCGGAATATTCAGCCGATCCACGAGAAATACGGCGAATTGGTCAACGAGATCTGCAATTCGGAAAGAGTTGACTATCGTCTGATTACCGGCCATGAGGCCGAAGCGATCATCAACAATGAGTCATCCGGCAAGCCTCTAGCCGGAGATAAAGTCAAAGGGCTCGGGTTGATGGGGCTTGAACCGGCAACCGCGCTGAAGATGGGCGTGAATCCGGACAGCCTGACGGTTCCTTATTGGAATCTGCTGGCCGGGATCAGGTATCTTAATTATCTGGTCAGAAGGTACGACGATCTGCCCATGGCGATTGTCGCCTATAGTTGCGGCGAACAAAGGTTCGACGTCAACTATAAAAACGTCAATCCCCATCAGGCAGTGTATTATCAGAAAATCAAAGCGTTGATGGACGTCGCGGACGAACAGCTCGCGGCGGAATAAATCATTTTACCTTTTTATCTCCCCTCTATTTGCAGAAATGCAAGCGGGGGGAATTTTTTTATACGCAAGCCCGCATATTGAAAAAAATGCGAAAATCCATTATCATGATAGTGATTGTAATAATAAATCGCGTTGCCAGTTACGCGTTATGAGATTATGACGGCACAAGAACTTCGTGCAAAATATTTTAATTTTTTCCAAGCCAAGGGACATAAGCTGATTTCCTCGGCTTCTTTGCTTCCGGAAAATGATCCGACCGTTTTGTTCACCACGGCCGGAATGCAGCCGCTGGTCCCGTATTTGCTGGGCGAGTCTCATCCGGAAGGCAAGCGGCTGGTCGACGCGCAAAAATGCGTCCGGACCGATGATATTGACGAGGTCGGCGATACCACGCATCATACTTTTTTTGAAATGCTCGGCAATTGGTCGTTGGGGGATTATTTTAAAAAAGAAGCGATTGAATGGAGCTGGGAATTTTTAACCAGTCCGCAATGGCTTGGTTTGGATAAAAACAGATTGGCCTGCTCGGTTTTTGCCGGCGACGCGGACGCGCCTTTTGACGAGGAGGCTTTTGGCATTTGGAAAAAATTGGGAATGAACGAAAAACGGATTGCCAAGTTGCCCAAAAAAAATAATTGGTGGGGACCGGCCGGAATCACCGGACCGTGCGGACCGTGTTCGGAAATGTTTTATTGGGCTGGTGACGCGGATAAAGTGCCGGAAAGTTTTAATGACGACAACGCGCTTTGGGTGGAAATTTGGAACGATGTTTTTATGCAGTATAATAAGGAAGCTGACGGGTCGTTCGTTCCGCTCAAACAAAACAATGTCGACACCGGCATGGGTCTGGAAAGGGCGCTGGCCGCCTTGAACGGCTTGGTGGATAATTATTTGACTGATGTCTGGGCCGGCCTGATTAAAAAGATCGAAGAATTATCCGGCAAAAAATACGGCGAAAGTCCGGAAGTGACGCGTTCAATGCGCATCATTGCCGATCATCTTAAGGCCGCGACTTTTATTATCGGCGATGAAAAAGCCGTGGCTCCCTCGAATACCGGCGCCGGGTATATTGTCCGCAGACTCATTCGTCGCGCCGTTGTTTTTGGATATAAATTAGGAATAAAAAAACAGAGCGCATTTTGGCTTCTGGAAATGGCAACCGTGGTTATTGAAAAATATAAATTTCAATATCCGGAACTGGGAAATAATGCCAATTATGTTTTACAAAACATTTTAAATGAAGGGAATAAATTTGAAAAAACTTTAGAGAACGGCTTAAAGGAGTTTGATAAATGGTATCAAGGGCCGGTTACTTATTGGGTGGCAAAAACAACGGAAAAAAAGGCTCAAAAAATGATAGAAAAAGAACCAAAAAAAATGCCTGGGTTTGTTGCGTTTAACCTTTTTACAACTTATGGCTTCCCCATAGAAATTATTAGGGAAATCGCTAAAGAAAAAGGAATCATTGTTCAAGAGGAAGAATTTGTTGAGGAATTCAAAAAGCATCAGGAATTATCCCGCACGGCTTCCGCCGGAATGTTCAAAGGCGGTTTGGCTGATGCTTCCGAGGCGACTAAAAAATTACACACGGCCGCGCATCTTTTGCTCGCCGCCTTGCGCAAAGTTTTGGGCGATCATGTTTATCAGCGCGGCAGCAATATTACCGCCGAACGTTTGCGGTTTGATTTTTCCCATCCGGCCAAAATGACCCCGGAACAAATCGTCGAAGTCGAGCGCTTGGTGAACGAAGCGATTAAAAAAGATTTGCCGATCATCTGCGAGGAAAAACCTTTGGCCCAAGCGAAGGCCGAAGGCGCGATGGGCGTTTTCGAATCCAAATACGGCGAAAAGGTAAAGGTCTATAAAATGGGTGAAGGCGAGCTGGTAGTTTCGCAAGAAATCTGCGGCGGTCCGCACGCGACGCGCACCGGCGAACTGGGCCACTTCAAAATTGTTAAAGAAGAGAGTTCGAGTTCTGGAGTTAGGAGAATCAAGGCCATCCTCACATAACAGGTAACAGGTAGCATGTAACATGCGAGAGAAATCGTATTTTTTACCCCAGACTGTTTTATAGGATAAATTGGCCTAATAATAAATAAAAATTTTTAATTTTGGAATATTTTTTATTAGCGTTATTTTACATGTTATTTGTTACATGTCGCATGACCCGCGGTCCTCTTGACATTTTCTATAATTAAATATACAATTTGCTTATAAATCAGTAACAAAGCTTACCAAGTATTTTGTTTGGTAATTTTTTTTGTTAATGCCAGAAGAAAAAAATCAAATTATTAATTCCAAAGATTTTCTGGAAATGGACGGGGAGGTGACGGAATTAATGCCCGCGGGAACTTTCCGCGTTGTTTTTCCGAACGGCCATGAAATTTTAGCCCACCTTTCCGGCAAGATGCGGATGAATAAGATCCGGCTTTCGGTCGGCGATCGGGTCAAAGTGCAGATGAGCCCGTACGACTTGACCAAGGGCCGCATCACCTTTCGGTTGTAGGCCAGGCCGTTAAATTATTTACTTTTGGCATGTTACATGCTACATGTTTCATGCTTCATGAATACTATGAAAGTCAGAGCCAGTGTCAAACCGATTTGTAAAGATTGCAAAGTAGTCCGCCGCAAAGGCAAGGTTTGCGTTATCTGCAAGAATCCTAAACATAAGCAAAGACAAGGATAATTTTTGTTATATTAAAAAAGTTATTATAACCCACCCCGCCCAGCCCCAGTTTTTGATAAAACTGGAGCTGGACACCCCTCCCAAGAGGGGATTGCATTTAAAGTGTATGGCTCAAGCAAGAATCGCCGGCGTCAATATCCCCACGGAAAAAAAGGTAAAAATTTCTTTGACCTATATTTTTGGCATTGGCTATTCTCGCGCGCTTGATGTGCTCGAAGCGGCTAAAGTAAATCCCGAGACCAGGGTAAAAGATTTGACCGAAGCCGAAGTTAATAAATTAAGAGATATCGTGGAAAAGAAATTCATCGTCGAAGGAGATTTGAAAAGAGAGATTATCGGCAATATCAAACGGATGAAAGAAATCGGCTGCTACCGCGGCGTCCGCCATATCAAAGGTTTGCCGGTTCGCGGCCAGACCACCAAGCGCAATAGCCGCACGGTTCGCGGCAATGTCCGCAAGACCATGGGTTCGGGCAGAAAGCCGGCGGCGCAGAAAACTTAAATCCTCTGCGAATTACGAATCCGGACGAATATACGAATTAGTATATTCGTAATAATTCGTAGTTCGTAGAGCATTAGCTTTTAATAAGAAATTATTTAACATATGCCAGAAGAGAAAAAGGAAATTGAATCCAAGAAAGAAGATGTGAATAAGGTTGCCGCTGAATCCGAAAAAAAGGCGGAGACGCCGGTTTTGGCTGATGACAAAGGCATTGATATCGATAACGATGACGATGATGGAGTGGAAGCCGCTCCTAAAAAAGACGGCGATGTTACCGAAAAGCTGCCTGATGAAATCAAGAAAAAATTGGAAGCGCGCAAGGAAGAAAAAAGCGCCAAGAAACCGATGAAGAAAAAGAAAAAAAGAGCGAAAGTCAGAGTTGAAGTTGGAAAAATTTATGTTAAAGCGAGTTATAATAATACGATTGTCACTGCCACTGATTTGAACGGCAATGTTATTTCCTGGGCTTCGGCGGGCATGGCCGGCTTTAAGGGTCCGAAAAAGGCGACCTCTTATGCGGCGCAAATTATTACCAAAATTGTTTTAATGAAAGCTAAAGATGAATATGGAATGAGAGAGGCCAGCGTTTTCGTTAAAGGCATCGGCACTGGCCGCGAGGCCGCGATCCGCGCCGTCAATGCCAATGGCATCAACGTCACCTCGATTAAGGATATCACCCCGATTCCGCACAACGGCTGCCGCCCCAAAAAGCCGAGAAGAGTTTAAAAGTTATAACGCTCTACAAATTACGAATTATTACTAATATACGAATTCGTATATTCGTCCGGATTCGTAATTCGTAGAAAGAAAGTAAATTAAGTAAATTTGGAAAAAATATTCCAAATTCTAATCCGCCGGCTGGCGGACGCATCCCAAATTCTAATATGAAAAATACCGATCCCAAATGCAAGCAGTGCCGGCGCATCGGAGAAAAATTATTCTTCAAGGGCGAGCGTTGTTCTTCGCCCAAGTGCGCGATAATCCGCCGTAATTATATTCCCGGTTTCCACGGCCCCAAAGCCAAGGGCGCGCCGCGGCGCTCCGATTACGGCTTGCAACTCGTCGAAAAGCAGAAAGCCAAGAAGCAATATCTTTTGAATGAAAAGCAATTCCGCATTTTGTTCGAAATCGCCGCCAAAAAAAGAGGCAACACTGAAGAGCTTTTGCTCCAGCTTTTGGAATTGCGTTTGGACAATGTGGTTTATCGCGCCGCTTTTGGCGCTTCCCGCAACGAAGCTCGCCAGTTAGTCAATCACGGCCATTTCACCGTTAACGGCAAGAGAGTCGACATCCCTTCTTATAAAGTCAAACAGGGCGACGTGGTGAAATTGTCGGAAAAGAGCAAGCGCGGCAAGAAATTCGCCAATCTGGAAGCCAAGATCAAAAAAGCGGAAATCCCCGGCTGGCTTAATGTCAACGCCGAAGATTTAAGCGTTAAGGTTTTACACGAGCCGGCGGCCAAGGATATCCGCGTCAATTTCAGCCCGCAGGTGATCGTTGAGTTCTATTCAAGATAATGCACATGATGCGAATCTACAAATTGTTCGCGAATACTACAAATAGATTTAACGAATAAAAATTCGATAAATTGTTCGCGGTATTCGCGTAAAATTCGCGGTATTCGCATTATATAACAAAGTTAAAAAATAAAATAAAATAAATTTTCTATGGAATCAATCGCCAAGCCAAACAAAATCGAATTCCTTAAAGGTGAAAAGCCCAATGAAGCGGTAGTGACTGTCGAACCTTTTTATCCCGGCTATGGAATGACTATCGGTAATTCCATCCGCCGCGTGCTGCTTTCTTCTCTGTTGGGAACCGCGGTCGTGGGCGTCAAGATTAACGGCGCGAGCCATGAATTCACCACTTTGCCGTACGTCAAGGAAGATATTTTGGAAATCATCATGAATTTGAAACAGCTGAAGCTGGCGATGTTCGACGAGGATGAAATAAAATTGGAATTGGACGCGCGCGGCAAAAAAGAAGTGAAAGCCGGCGACATTAAGAAAGACAGCCGCGCCGAAGTTGTCAATCCGGACCTAGTCATCGCCAATATCACCGACAACGCCGGTTCTTTGTCGATGGAAATCACCATCGGCAAAGGCCGCGGCTATCGTCCGGTGGAAAGCATAGAAAAGAAAAATACCGAAGTCGGTTTTATCGAAACCGATGCTTTCTTCTCGCCGGTTTTGGCGGTCGGTTTGAAAGTCGAGAACGTCCGCGTCGGCAAAATGACCAACTGGGATAAATTGATCATCAATATCACCACTGACGGCACCATTTCCCCGGAAAAAGCTTTTAACGATTCCGTTAAAGTTTTGCAGGAGCAGATTAACGCGCTGCTGGGCGAAGCGGCTCCGGCGCTGGCGGAAGAAGCCAAAGTTGAAGAAGCCAAGGAAGAAGCAGTGGTCGAAGAAGGCGAAAAGAAACCCAAGAAATCCTCCTCCGCCAAGGCTGCGGAGGACAAGGAGAAGAAACCGAAAAAATCCTCCTCCGCTAAAGCTACGGAGGACAAGGGAAAAAAGATAAAATAATCAAATTTATTTTTAAAAACGATCAGACATCCGAAATCCGATATCTGACATCCGGAAATTATGCGTCACAGAAATAAGAATAAAATATTGGACAGAAAAAGAGGGCCCAGAGCCGCGCTGCTGAAAGGTTTAGCGGCCAATGTTTTGATTTATGAAAAAGTGAAAACGACTTCCGCCAAAGCCAAGGTTGTCCGATCGCGAGTAGAGAAGATGATTACTTTGGCCAAGAAGAATGACCTATCTTCGACCAAAAAATTGATCGCCTCGCTGCCGCAGAGTATGGCGGTTTTAAAAGCGATCGAAGTTTTGCGCGAAAGATACAAGGGCAGAACCGGCGGCTATACCAGGATAATTAAATTGGAAGCGAGACCCGGAGACGGGGCGAAGATGGCGCAGATAGAGTTAGTTTAACAATGTGAGAGTTAATTTTCAATTTTCAATTTTGAATTTTCAAATAATTTTCAATGATTAAATTTTTAAAATTTATAAATTAAAACATTATTTCAAAATTGAAAATTTAAAATTTTAATTTTTCAGCATTGATAATTATATGGAAAGAAGGTTACATACAATTGACGCTACCGACAAGGCGATTGGCAGACTGGCAACGCAGATCGCCCTGATTTTGCGCGGCAAAAATAAAGTCACTTATCGTCCGCATCTTGATGAAGGCGATCGCGTGGAAGTTATCAATGCCGATAAAGTTAAAGTCACCGGCAAAAAATTGCGGCAAAAAAAATATTACCGCGTTTCTCAATATCCGGGCGGCATCAAGGAAACCAGCTTGGAAGAATTGCTGGCCAAAAAACCCGGCGAGGCTTTGCGCAAAGCGGTCAAACAAATGTTACCGAACACCAAACTGCGCCCGGGAATGTTGAAGAGATTAATTGTTAAATAATTTAAGTCCCCTCCTTGGAAGGGGTGGCTCCGCCCATGGCGGAGACGGGGAGGGTTTTTCGTAGATTAGCGAAATTAGCATTATATAAAATATGCCAACTAAAAAGACAACTAAAAAATCCGCCGCCGCTCCGCATGCCGCTTCGCCTAAAACGCCGCACCCGGTTAAGGAAGTCGCGGTTGAAGTTAAGGAAGAAATTTCCGGAAGCAAAGGAAAATATATTAAAGCCATTGGCCGACGCAAGACCGCCTCGGCCCAGGTTAGAATTTATCTGCAAGGTAAGGGCGAAATCGTGGTTAACGGCCGGCCGGTAGAAAAATATTTTGATGCCGACCGCGCCGCCATCTGCGTTCAGCCGTTGAAGCTCACCGGCGTCGGCAAGGATATCGATGTTTCAGTTTTATGTAAAGGCGGCGGAGTCAACTCCCAAGCCGAAGCCATGCGCCATGGTTTGGCCCGCGTTTTAATTCTTTTAGATCCGGAATTGAACGGCGCCATTCGCGCCAAAGGCTGGATGACTCGCGACTCCCGCAAGGTGGAAAGAAAGAAACCAGGTCTCAAGAAAGCCCGCCGCGCCCCGCAGTGGTCGAAGCGTTAATTTTTATTCCCCTCCGAGGGAGGGGTGGCCGACGTGTCCGCCTCGGGCGGAAGGCCGGGGTGGGTTTCCATAACAATTTATCGTCTATCAAGTTCACATATTCAAAAAAAACGCCATTCTCTCACGAACGGCGTTTTTTGTTTTTGCAATAAAATTAGGTAGTTCGATAAACTTGACAAAAACGGAGTTATTGTGGTACATTCTTTCATTATTGTCAGCTCTTTAAAATAAGTGGCTTTTAATTATGGCAGTTCTGATAATTCAGTAAACTTAAATAAGTTAAACTCTAAACGAAACGGAAGGAGACGGGAATGAAACAGAAAGCGTTTGAAAAGAAAATTCAAGCTTTTTTAAAAAAAGTAGGTGCACCTAAAACTGCTTTGGAATCAGGAATCGATAGCAGAACTTTTGGCGGACCCTTTTTAAAATTCGTCAACAAAGCAAACCAGATCGAATTCGCAATGTTGAAGAGTTATTTGATGGGTTCGGAGGTGGTAACAATTGCTGCCGGGCACAAAGTAACGGGACTTGATGACCGCAGATGTATTAAAGTTAATGATGTCATTCGACTTTTCTCTGATTGCCAAGAAATGTTGGAGGACATAAACTTTATGCTGTATGTTATTGAAAGGTATGTCACGGGTCAGGTTCATGCGCTTGGAAGGCGCGATGGTTTTATAAAACGTTCGATTGAAGAATCCGAAAAACTACTGGCTAATTATTTTGCGAGGAAACGCCCTAAGTAATTCTTACGCCCGTTCAAGGATAAAAACCTTGCGGGCTTTTTTCTTTTCAAAAAAATTGGTATCGCTACAGTCTCGCCTCAGACTGCGGGGCGGGGTGGGTTTCATTAAAACATTATTGTCTATCCAGTTCATATATCCAAAAAACGCCATTCTCTCACGAACGGCGTTTTTTGTTTGCGCTTGACAATATTTTTTTATTGGCGCAATATGTGGTGAAGATGATCTTTAAAATTATTCAAGGGAGGAAAATGGAAGCTAATAAACAAATGTGCGACTTAATCGTGCTAGAGGCATTTTCCATCACCAACAAAATGCGGTTGCGCCAGCGTTCTGATTCTTGGCCAGATAACGATTCAGCCGATAGGTTTCTTATGGAAATGAGAATGGTTCGCCGGCGTCTTCTAAAAAAGTTTCTTTTTAACAGTTTTACGGCGCTGGTTGATTATAGCGCCGAATTAAAAGATTTCGTCAAAACGCCGGCTTTCCAGATAATGTCGTCGTGCGTCGTTTTTGACCTTTTTTCAAAAACCAACGGTCCGAAGAAAAAAGTCGACTTCGGCTTTTTCTTCTTATCTCGCAGTATGGCCACGGCGGAAATTGTCGCTGAAATGAAAAAAAGAAATCTGCGTCCGGCTAATTTTCAGGAACTGATGTATTTTTCTCAAAGATACATCCAACTACTTAAACTTTTTGAACTAAGCAGCCCAGCGGCCGATTATCAGGAAAGGGATAATGTTTATTTTGCCCGGGTTGTCGCCCGTCCCGGACTTTCTCCGAAAAAAAAGCCGTACATCGACGTGCACATCTTTTCTCATTATCAAGAACCGAAGGAAAAAATCATTTGGCATCCTGACGCACAGGTTATCCTGGGTGTCTATCTGTTGGACAAGTAAGCAATTTTTGCCTCATGGGGGAGCCTCAAAGAACCGAGGCTCCTTTTATTTTTCATAAATTTTTGCTAAGGTTATAGAATAAAGTTACTATTATTTATAACGTTTGATGCGCGTCATGCTACATGTTACGTGCTACCTGCTATCTGATTATGATCGGTGTCTTCGATTCCGGTGTCGGCGGCCTGACCGTTTTAAAATCGTTGCTCGAGCATTTGCCTGATTATGATTATGTCTATTTAGGCGATAATGCGCGCACGCCTTACGGAAATAAAACTAAAGCTGAAGTTTATGAATATACCTGTCAGGCGGTCGATTTTTTATTTTCCCATGGCTGTGATTTGATTATTGTCGCTTGCAATACCGCGTCGGCGTTAGCGTTAAGAAAAATTCAGCAGGAGTATCTGCCGCGTAAATATCCGAGCAAAAAAGTTTTGGGCGTGGTCAGGCCGATAGCGGAAGCGATCGCACGAAGTAAAAAATTTAAAAAGATCGGCGTGATCGGCACTAAAGCGACGATCAAATCAAAAATTTACCCTCGGGAAATTAAAGCCCTGAATCCGCAAGCGAAAATTTATTGCCAGAGCGCGCCGCTTTTGGTGCCGTTGATCGAGTCTGGCTGGAATGATAAAAAAGAAATCAAAGAAACTTTGGAAAAATATCTTGCGCCTTTAAAAAAACAAAAAATTGATTTGTTGGTTTTGGGCTGTACGCATTATCCGTTCCTGAAAAAGCAAATTTGCCAGTTAATGGGCAAAGGCTGTAAGATTTATAATTCAGGGGAGATCGTGGCCAAAAGTCTGAAAGATTACTTGAAAAGGCACGAAGAATTGGCGATGGTTCATCATGTAAAACCTAAATTGATTTTTTATACCACCGGTGGCGTCGGAATGTTCAAGCTCTTAGGTAATCGATTTTTGGGCAGAAAGATTGAACATATTTCGTGGGTCACGTTAAAATAAAATTATTTGTCATCCCGAGCGTAGGCCGACTGGGCCGAAGTCGAGGGACCTCTTTAAGTTTAAATTATAAGTTTAAGCGGTTCCTCCACTCGCGCGCGGCGCGCTCGGTCGGAATGACAAGAATATGGAGAATTTATTAAAGCGAATTGAAAGTCTGAAAATGCGCCTGGCTGATGTCTGGCAGGTTTTGCAATTGGAAAAAGCCAAAGCGGAATTGATCGATAAGCGCGGAATTATGGAAGAGCCGGATTTTTGGAACGATCAGGAACGGGCGGTGAAAATTTCCAAAGAAGCGGAAGATCTGGATAAGGAAGTGAAAAGATGGGAGAAAATAAAAAACGAGATCGAGGAATTTTTTGATTTGATCAGCGAAGCGATCAAAGAAAAAGATAATGAGTTGGAAAAAGATATTGATAAGAATCT
>DATJQC010000071.1:0-12058 GCA_035506055.1 Candidatus Nanoarchaeia archaeon
GTGGGCGCAGCCCACTGAAACGAGCGTAGGCGGGCTTCGCCTCGCCGTAGCTCGGCTTCGGTGGGCGCGGCCCACAAAGCCGAGCGAAGGCGGTAAATAAAAAACTTCAACGTCAAGTCGAAGTTTTTTTATATCTAAAACGTGATAAATAATTTCGGCCGAGAACAATGATCAAGGAACAAAGAACATTTTGCCGACCTGTTTTATACTCAATACTCCTTGCTCTTTGTTATTTTGCCGCTCGCGCGTTGAGGATATCGCCAAGAATGACATTGGCGGTCATGGCCAGCGGAATCGCCAGCACCACGCCGACCAATCCGGCCAAACGGAAACCGATAAGCATTACGGCGATAATGATAATCGGATTTAGGCCGATGATCCGGCCCATCACTTGCGGGACGATTAAATGGCTTTCCAGCCAATGCGTCAGATAATAAAGTATTGCGACGGCGATAATCAAGACAGGGGCCTGGATGAACGAAACAAGAATGGCGGGAATGGCTGAAATCAGCGGCCCAAGATAAGGGATAAATTCCGCCAATCCGGCGATCAGCGCCAAAACCAAAGCATAATGCACGCCGATGATCAGCAGACCGATATAAATTATGATAAAAACAATAAGCGACAGAAGCAACTGGCCTCTTAGCCAGCGACCTACGCCGCTTTCAATCCGGTTGGCCAAACTCAAGCCGTATGACTGATTGGCTTTGGGCACGACCGATAAAATCAATTTATTCAGCGCCCGATCCTCCATAATCATATAAAACGAAAGCACGATGATCAGGATAAAAGATAAGATTCCGCCGAAAAAGGAAACCAGCGAAGAGAAAATCTTCCCGGCGGCGCCCTGCCAATTAGCTCCTAAGGAATTTATTTCGTCAAGCAGCGTCGGACTGGACTGATTATCCGAATAATTGCTTAGGAACGACAAGCTATTGGTAACTTTGGAGATATATTCCGGAGAATTTTTGGAAAATTCCACGACTTCTTTGGCGATCGGCGGGACAAAAAGATAGACAAACAACCCGATCAGCGAGATGACCGCTAAATAAAGAACTATCGCCGACAATACCCGCGGAAATTTGCGCCGCTGCAGCCAATCAACCGCCGGTTCAATCGCGCTCGACAAGAGAAAAGCGACAAACAAGATAGCCAGAACGTTGCGGATCAGATATAAAAAATAAAATGCCGCCAAAATCGCGATGATCTTGACAATCCCCTGCCAGCTGATATTAATGGTGATCGCTCTATTTTCTTCCATAAAAATTATTTGCCGATCAAAATACCAAGAGCTCGATGTTCCCGCGATTCAAAAGCGCCAAATCGATTATTTAACGACAATTCTGATCCGATCCACCAAGTTCGGCGCCTTATCGATGAAAGGCGGGACGAAAATCAATTTGATGTCGGAAAATTTATCCAAGCTCGTCAAATATTGATTGATCTGCGCCGCGTTTAAGCCCGCTAACTTCGTTTTATCCACCGCGTTATCGATATCCGACAAAACCATCGACCCGGCAATCGGCACCTCCAAAGTTGCCGTGCCGCTCTTATAATCGCCGCTGATCAGATTGTATTGAATCTGGCCCTCATCAAGGCCGGCGAATTTTTCTCCGACCGGAACAACCGAAATCAGGCGGTCTTCGGCCAATTTTTTTACGTCAGCCGAATGAAACGCGACCACCTCGACATCGGCCGACAATTCCAAATTGAAAGAGTCCGCCTTATCTCCCGCTTTCACCGAACTGGACGCCGCCAGCGAATCTTTGTCGACTTGAACGATGACCTTGTCATATCCTCGGTAATTATCGGTAAATTGGGAGTTAACCTGGGAAACCAATGATTTATTGATGTCTTGGATGGCTTTTTCAATATCGATATTCTGCACGAATTTTTGAACGTCGGATTGGTAAACGAAAGCTGCCGCGGATTTGGCATAAATCTTATCCTGCAACCCCGCGCGCAAACCCGGAATAGTAAAAGTAGACGGGCCGATGGCCATATCCGGCGACGGCTGATCGGTATAAATATCCGCCTCGGCCGTGCCGCCCGATGGAACATTCACCTTATTTTTAATGCGGAATAATTTGCCGTCCGGAGTCAGCAGCCTGGTGGTCGCGACCAAAGTCTGATCCTGATTGTAATTATTGATCAAAGTCACCCGGCCGGTAACCTGCTCGCCCAGAATATTGGCGCCGGTAGCTTGATAAATTTTTTGCGCCCTCACCGGAATCCGTTCGACCGCGCCGAGGATATTGGCCGCGTCGGAAAGATTAGCCGCCGACGTACTGCTCGCGGCATTGGTTACCGTGATGTTGAGCATATCGCTGATCCGTTCGGTTTTAGGGGTCACTTCGACGGTTAGGCTGACCAGGAAAAAATAAAAAGCCGCCGCCAAAAGCGCCAAAGTGAGGATGATGAAAAAGATGGAAATTTTCCGATACATGCCCACCGGCCGGGACGTAATTTCGCGCCCGATTTTTTTCTTATCCTTGCCTTGCCGCCGGACCGCTTCGGCATCGGTCTCGCTGATTCGATGGCTGGCGCGATGAAAAAAATCCTTCCCTGATTTTTTATCCTTGTTCGCCTTTTTTTCCGGCTCGGAAATCTTCAGCGCCGTTTCTCCCTTATCTTCTCCGACTTCAGACATCGGCTCATCTTTCAGCTTGAATTCCCGACCGATAACGCGCACGGCTAACTTGCTTTTTTTCGGCGGCTTTTCCGCTTCTTTTTCCGGTTCGGCTTTTGATTGGGCAATCCGGCGTTTTACCGCCGCCGTCTTGATTTTAGCCAAAGCCATTGAATCGTTTTTTTCAGAAACCATAGGTATAAATTTTGAATGTTGAATTTTGAATGTTGAAATAATTATTCAATTCATCAATTTTTAAAATTTTAATATTGATGAATTATTTCAAAATTGAAAATTCAAAATTTCTCAAGTTGATTAACCTATGAATATTATACTATATTCGCTACTTGGCGTCTACAACCTCAATTGAGTCGGAAAATTCTTTTTTAATGGCGCTGACTAATTCCGCGTCGTTTTTTACCCGAAAGCCGGCCTGGAAAAAAACCGGTTCGTTATTGCGGATTATCTTGAAGTAGACTTTGCTCGTCCCCGCCGAATCGCGCATCATTTCCTTGAGCCGGATCGATTCGGCCGGATTCAAATCCCGCTTAAAGATCAATTTGAGCGGCTCGGGCTCGCGCCTGGCGGCGGATTCGGTCGGCAACGGCTGATGGCGTCGGTAAAATCCCTGGCCGTTGGCATAATTTCCATTGGACGGCTTGCCGCCGGGCATTTCGGCCTTTTTAAAACCGTCAATCGATTCGCCCAAATTTTCCAGAGATAAAATAGCCGCCTTATCCACCAATAATTTTATTTCCTGATCCTTATCGGAAATCTTGCCTTGCGCCAGCACGACTTTGCCCTCCTGCCAAAGGCCGGCGGTTGTTTCATAAAGATTGGGGAATACCAGCAGCTCCGTGGAGGCCACCGCGTCTTCGATCTTGACAAACAGCATCGGCTTATTGCTGCGGGTGATGATCTTTTTAATTAAAGTAATCACTCCGGCGGTGCGGACCGCGTCTTCGCCCAAATGCCCGGCCAAGCCGCTGATCGGCACGATCAAATCGCCCAATCCTTTCTTAAAATCATTGAATGGATGGGCGGAAAGATACAGTCCCAGCAATTCTTTTTCCCAGGCCAATTTTTCCTGCTGGCCGACGGTCGCGGCTTTATCCAGCTTGATCCGGCCGGGCAAAGCCGAACCGGAATCGCCGAACAGGCTGGATTGCTTGGAATCCCGATTCCGGCTGACTTCTTTGTTGTATTCCAGCAGCGCTTCCATATTGGCCAAAAAAATCCCGCGATCGCCGAACTGATCCAAAGCGCCGCACTTCGTCAAAGATTCCAAAGATTTTTTGTTCAAATCTTTGTCCACGATCCTTTCCAGCAGATCAAAAATATCTTTATATTTTCCATTATTTTTTCTTTCGGCGATAATCACTTCGACAATATGCTCGCCGACATTTTTGATCGCGTTCAGCCCGAAGCGGATGAATTCTTCGCCGGTTGCTTCATCTTTGACGACGGTGAAGGACGCGAATGATTCATTAATATCCGGCGACAGAACTTTCAATCCCATATTGCGGCATTCTTCGATCTCGATGGCGATGCGGTCGATATCCTGCTCGTCGGAAGATAACAGCGCGGCCATGAATTCCGCCGGATAATGCGCTTTCAAATAAGCGGTTTGAAAACTGGTCATCGCGTAGCAAGCGGCATGCGACCGGTTGAAGCCGTAACCGGCGAACGGTTCGATAAAAGAAAAAACTTCTTCGCCCAATTCTTTGGGCACGCCGTTCTTGACGCAGCCGTCGACGAATTTTTCCTTCTGTTCGGCCAGCAGCTTGGCGATTTTCTTACCCATCGCTTTGCGCAGCACATCGGCTTGGCCCATGGTAAAGCCGGCCAAGTCGCGGGCGATCTGCATCACTTGCTCCTGATAAACCGCCACGCCATAAGTCTTGTCCAAGATCGGTTTCAATTTCGGATGAAGATATTTTACTTTTTTTCGCCCGTGTTTGCCGGCGATATAATCGGGAATCCACTCCATCGGGCCCGGGCGGTAAAGCGCGCCCATGGCGATGATATCTTCGAAAACGGTCGGTTTCAATTCCTTCAAATATCTTTTCATGCCCGACGATTCGAATTGGAAGACGCCGGTGGTTTCGCCTTCTTGAAATAATTTATAAGTTGCTTTATCGTCCAGGGGAAATTCTTCCATTTTCAGCTCAATCCCTCTTGTCCGCTTGATAATCTTCAAGGCCTGTTCGATGATCGTTAAATTTTTCAAACCGAGAAAATCCATTTTCAGCAACCCCAGATCCTCGATCGGATGTAAGGAATATTGCGAAACCACGGTAAGATCCGAAGTTGAAGCGTATTGGATCGGCACATATTCGGTCAGCGGCTCTTTGGTGATCAAAACTCCGCAGGCGTGAGTTGAGGCGTGGCGCGCCACGCCTTCCAGCCGCAAAGCATAATCGATGATCTTCCGCGCCTCCGGCTCTTTATTGTATAAATCTTTGAACTCCTGGATATTTTCCAAAGCTTCGGGCAGATCGGTGAACATCGGAATGGTTTTGGCCAGCTTGTCGCAATAATCATAAGGCATATCCAAAACCCGGCCGACATCGCGCATTGAAGCGCGAGCGGCGATCGTTCCGAAAGTGATGATCTGCGAAACATGATCCTTGCCGTATTTTCCTTCCACATAACGGATCACCGCGTCGCGGCCGGTATCGGCAAAATCCGTATCAATATCCGGCATCGAGATGCGATCCGGATTTAAGAATCTTTCAAAGAGCAAATCGTATTTTAAAGGATCAATGTTGGTAATGCCGGTTAAATAACAAACTAACGAGCCGGCCGCCGAGCCGCGGCCCGGCCCGACAATTATTCCCGAGTCCTTCGCCCAGTTGATAAAATCAGCGACAATCAAAAAATACGACGGCCAGCCCATTTTTTTGATCACGGAAATTTCATAATCCAATCGATCTTTTTTTATTTTATCTATTTCCTCGTAAGTTTTGCCGTATCTCTTTTTCAATCCTTCGCGCGCCCAATGTTCCAGATAACCGATTTCGTCAAAGCCGGCCGGCACGGGAAAAAACGGCAGCTGGATTTGCCCGAGCGGAATTTCCACGTTGCACATTTCCGCAATTTTCAAAGTATTAGCAACGGCTTCAGGAATATCTTTGAAAGCGGCAATCATTTCTTCATTTGAGCGCAGAGAAAAATCCGTGCCCATCATATTCATCCGGTCTTCGTCCTCCACTTTCTTTTTATTCTGCAAACAAAGCAGAATATCCTGCGCTTCGGCGTCATCCTTGCGGAAATAATGGACGTCATTGGTGGCCACCAGCGGAATATTAAGTTCGCGGGAAAATTCGATCAATTTTTTATTCAATTCCGGCTGGCCGGCAAGATCGGGATGATCCTGCAATTCCAAATAAAAATTTCCTTGGCCGAAAAGTTCGTTGTATTCCAAAATTCTTTTCCGCGCTTTGTCGATTTGCCCGGCCTCGATCAAGTGCGGAATTTCTCCGCCCAGACAAGCCGTACAGGCAATCAAGCCCGTGTGATATTTTTCCAAAAGCTCCCAATCAATTCTCGGTTTGTAATAAAATCCTTCCAAGTGCGCGGCCGAAACCAATTTAATTAAATTTTTATAACCTTGATTATTTTTCGCCAACAACAAAAGATGATGATTTTCCCGATCCTCGATTGTTTCTTTGAGCAGGCGGCCGCGCGAAGCCAGATAAGTTTCCACGCCGATGATCGGCTTAATCCCCTCTTTCTTGCATTTTTCATAAAACTCGATCACGCCGTACATCGTCCCGTGATCGGTAATCGCAATCGCCGGCGATCCCTGTTCTTTGGCATACTTAACCATCTCGTCGATCTTGGTCAGACCGTCGAGCAAGGAATAATGCGTATGGTTGTGGAGATGAACAAACGACATTAAAATTTGAAATTAGAAATTTGAAATTGAAAAATTTTGCCAATTGGAGATAATCCCCTCCTCGGGAGGGGTGGCTCGCGCCGCGCGAGACGGGGTGGGTCTATTCCCGACATTATTTAAAAAATCATAACAACAAATTAGCACCTTTGGGTTTTATTTTTTCAATATTTTCTTTGTTCAACTCAACCCAAACAGCGGTCATGCCGTTACTGCTATCCAAAATCGGAAAAGATTGTTTTTCGTAATTTGAGGCATCTTTAAAATCGGCTTCATAGACAAAACATATTTCATGGCCGTTATTACCGTCATAAATGAAGATATTTTCCAAAACTTTGACCAATTTATAATTGACCAATTCAACATCCAACTCTTCTTTGATTTCCCTCTTTAAAGCGTTAAGGGAATTTTCTCCAAAATCAATACCGCCGCCAATCAAACGGAAAAAATCCTGGTTTTTTATTTTGTCAAAACCAGGGCAAACTAAAACCTTATTGTCTTTTTTAATAACAACCAAAGCTAAAGCCCTGATTTGTCCGATTAGCATTCCCATATTTTATATTTAATTACAAAAAATAAGCATCATTAAAATGCCTCCTTGTCAGTTGGGATTATACCATTGCTTTTGAATAAAAAAAAGAGGGTAAAAACCCCGATTTTAAAACGTAGGAACGCAAAATCTTGCGTTCCTACCAAACTTTATTTCAATTGATTGACATCACTGCCGGTGATAGCGCCCACCCCGTTGCTCATAATATTGGGCAGGCTGTTGATCATTGGCCAAAGCAGGAAGAGAGCGATAACCGAAGGCACAACAATCAAAGCGACGACCGCCCACTGATAAATTTCGGCGCGGATAAAATGATTCTTGATCCCCTTGACCATCTGCTTCATTTCGGCCATATCAGCGCTATTCTGTTCTAAAATTTTCTTCAAATCTTCATCCATAGAATTAATTTTAAATTTTCAATTTTGAAATAATGAATAAATGTTTCAATTTTTAAAAATTTTAAAATTAATAAATTATTTCAAAATTCAAAATTTGAAATTAAAATCTATCCTCGTACTTCACACTTTTTCACATACTTTCGTCCGATATCCGCGAACTTTTTAATTTCTTGCGAACTAAAACCGGGTTTGCCTTTCAAAGACTTGTCGATCAAATCCGTGTCTGATTTGAAATTCTGCAAATACCATTTGTCCGCGCCGCGGATCAACTCACCCATTTTAGCAATTTTATCTTCAGCGATGAATCCCGGTACGCAAGTGGTCCGGAATTCATAGGGCACGGCCGCCTGCCTGCCGGCAGGCAGGCTCTGCATTATAATTTTAACACTTTGCCTAATTTTCTCAAAATCAAACTTCGTACCAGTAGCGCGCGAATAATCAGCGGGCGCCGCTTTAATATCCATGGCCAAATAATCAATCAATTTATCAGCTAATAATTCTTTTAGCATTTCCGGGTTGGTGCCGTTGGTATCCAATTTTATTTTATAACCCAAAGCTCGGAGGCGGCGGATGAATTCCGGCAAATCCGGCTGCAGGGTCGGTTCGCCGCCGGTGATCACCACGGCATCCAACTTATTGCTCCGATTTTTTAGGAAAAGAAAAAGATCATCCTCGTTGATTAGAGTATGACCTTTCTCAGATTCTTGGCCCAAGGGCAAAGAACTATTCCCATTCCTGTCAACCGACAGGACAAGCATAGGGTTATAGCAAAACGGGCAACGGAAAGTGCAACCGATAGTGAAAACCACTGCTGACAATTCGCCCGGGTAATCGATCAAACTTAATTTTTCTAAACCGCCGATTTTCATAGAGAGTAAAACCTGTTAGCGCGCCGGCCGAACCGGATTTTTAATGAAGATTACTCTCCTTTCTTAATTGCAAAGGTTTTTCGATCGGCAAATTCCGATTTTTTCGCCTTGTTCCAGTTTCTCACCGGCGCCAAATAGCCGACGACGCGGCTGTAGATAACGCACTCTTGTCTTTTGATTATCGTGGGACTCATACTCCTTGGTAAATTAAGAATTTGGAATTAGGAATTAAGAATCGTTCAAATCTATTTGAATAATTCTTAAAACATCGATCTAACTTCTTAATTTTTTAATTTTTATTTTTTAATTGATTCAGGCGATGGCATTAATAATATTCCTTTCGTTGCCGGCGGGAACAGCTCCGGCCATCTCGGGAATCGAATTTTCTCCAGCGCCGGCTTCATGATAGCCGATTTCCTCGTCGCACTTGGGACAATATTTATGTTCGCCGGCAAGATAGCCGTGTTTGGGACAAATCGAGAAAGTCGGCGTCAGGGTGATATAAGGCAGGCGGTAGTTGTAAAAAATTTTCTTGATCAATTGCTTGGCCATCTCCGGATCATTAATCTTTTGCCCCAAGAAACCGTGCAAAACAGTTCCGCCCGTATATTTAGTCTGCAATTCGTCCTGCAAATCCAGCGCCTCAAAAAAATCATTGGTATAATTGACCGGCAGGCTGGTGGAATTGCTGTAATAAGGGACCGCGCCTTTTTCCCTGACTTCTTTTTCGTTGGCGACAATGATATTGGGGTAAAGTTCCTTGTCTTTTTTGGGGAAACGATAAGTAATTCCTTCGCCGGGCGTCGCCTCCAAATTATAAAGGTTATTAGTTTCGTTCTGATAATTCTTCAATCGCTCGCGCATGAAATCGAGAATCTCCAAGGCAAAGGCCTTGCCCTCGGGTGAGGCGATATCGCGCTTCATGAAATTCAGCAATGATTCATTCATGCCATTGATGCCGATGGTGGAGAAATGATTCTGCCAATATTTTCCAAAACGCGCTTTGATGTCGGACAAATAGAAACGGGAATAAGGATATAATCCGTCATCAGTGAACTTTTCGATTACCTTTCTTTTAATTTCCAGGCTTTCTCTGGCCAAATCCATCACCCGCGCCAATCTTTTTTGATAATCCTCTTTGTCCCTCGCCAAGAATCCGATTCTGGCCAGATTAATGGTGACGACGCCGATCGAACCGGTCAAGGGATTGGCGCCGAACAATCCGCCGCCGCGCTTGCGCAATTCGCGGTTGTCCAGGCGCAAGCGGCAGCACATGCTCCGCGCGTCATCGACCTTCATATCGGAATTGATAAAATTGGAAAAATAAGGAATGCCGTATTTGGCGGTCATCTCCCAGACTTTAGCGAGCGACGGCCGGTCCCATTCAAATTCTTTATCAATATTGTAAGTCGGAATCGGGAAAGCGAACATCCGATGCTTGGAATCGCCCTCCAACATCACTTCGGCGAAAATATCATTGAACAGATCGATCTCTTCTTGAAAATCTTTATACTTTTCCGGCATAATCTTGCCGCCGATGATCACGCATTCTTCGGCTAACGTTCCGGTCGGTTTTACATCCAAAGTAATATTAGTGAAAGGAGTCTGAAAGCCGACGCGGGTCGGAACATTCATATTAAAAATAAATTCCTGCATGGCCTGCTTTACTTCTTTCTGGCCCAAACCGTCGTACCGGATAAAGGGCGCGAGTAAAGTATCAACATTGGCGACTGCCATGGCGCCGGCGCCTTCTCCCTGCATGGTATAAAGAAAATTAACCAGCTGGCCGAGCGCGCTGCGAAAATGTTTGGCCGGTCCGGACTGGGTTTTTTCTTCCACGCCGGTAAAACCTCTCATTAATAAATCTTTTAAATTCCAACCGCAGCAATAGGTCGCCAGAATTCCCAGATCATGAATATGGAAATCGGCATTAACATGCGCGTCTCTGATTTCCGCCGGATATAATTTATTCAGCCAATATTTGGCGGAGATCGAAGAAGCCAGATAATTGTTCAAACCCTGCACGGAAAAACTCATATTGCCGTTTTCTTTCAGGCGCCAATCAGCCTGGCCCAGATAATCTTCCATTATTTTTTCCTCGTTGGTTTTGGCGTTCAAGTCGCGCAATTGGCGGTGCTGGTCGCGGTAAAGGATGAAGGCTTTGGCCAGCGGGATCTGCTTGGATTCGATCAAGGTTTCTTCGACGATGTCCTGGATCTCTTCCACGGCCGGAATGCTGCGGGCATGAAATTTGCGCGATAGCTTGTCGACGACTTGATTGGTTAATTTTTCCGCCAAGTCGGGATTTTCCAAACCTACCGACTCTTGCGCCTTATTAATGGCTTTAGCGATTTTCTCCCGATTGAAATCAACGATCTCCCCCGAGCGTTTGCGGATTTGCGAAATGATGTTAGGCATAGGTCAAGCTGAATGATGAATAGTGAATGATGAATTATGAAAATCCTTGTTATTTTTCAAATCCTCGTTATTCTTTATTCATAATTCTTAATTCATTTTTTCTTACCTCCCTTTTTATCTTCGAGTATTTTATTTAGGGTTTCTTTAAAATCTTTGGCATTTTCAAAGGATTCATAAACCGAGGCAAAACGGATATAAGCGACCACATCGGTTTCTTTAAGATGCTTCATGACGATTTCGCCGATCTCGCTGGATGACACTTCATTCTTTTTCAATTGCTGGATATCCCGTTCAATATTATGAACCAATTTTTTAAAACCATCATCATCAATCGGCCGTTTCTCTAAAGCTTTTTTCAAACCGGAAATCAATTTATCGCGGCTATAGGCTTCCTTCTGGCCGTCGCGCTTGATAACCGTCAAATCCAAAATTTCCATTTCTTCAAAAGTGGAAAAACGGAAGCCGCATTTCTCGCATTCCCGTCTTCGCCGAATCGAAAGTCCGTCGGACGCCACCCGCGAATCAATCACTTTAGTATCTTCAAAATAACAGATGGGACAAATCATATAATCTGATGCGAATGACGCAAATAAATGCGAATAATCCCTCTTTAAGTTTGGCTTGCCCAGCGAAGCTAAACCGCTCGCGAGCGGTTTAGCGAAGTTGGGTGGGGAAATTGACTTAATCTATATTTTGTATTGTAATTATCATTCAAACCCAATATCTTGTGGTAACTGATTATATTATACACCTAAAAAAAATCGCGGTCAACTTCCCTTCCCCACCAAATTTTAGACAAAGATTAGCCCCTTTGTTGCTGAAAAACTTATCCACAACCGCTATTTTTTTGTCACCTGAAAAAAATTGTGGATAACCCCGCGCAAAAGAGCAAAGAGCACAAAACAAAGAACAAAAATAAAAAGGCGTGGGATTTTGTCTTCCCACGCTTCTTAAAATTATCCGTCTTTGATCTTTTCAGGATTAAACCGGGTTAGCACTAAGATAATGAGGCCCCAATTCATATTCTACACAATATAGTTCGGCAACTGCTTCCCTAAAATCATTAAACATTTGATTTAAGGTTAAAAGAGTCGTTGTGCCTATTAGCATGTCGGTCGGCAAGCCATTTGCAGTCGAGCCTGACCAAAAAAGCGAATACGCTTTAAGTGCCAATTTTTTGGCAAGCTGATTCACAAAATCATCAGGCACTTTATTTTTAAAATCCCTGTTTTCAACGAGCGTCAAAGATAAAAAGAGCATCTTTCTCGCATTCTGCATAAACATCTCCTTTTTCAG
>DATJQC010000072.1:0-4433 GCA_035506055.1 Candidatus Nanoarchaeia archaeon
TGTTTAAGATACTCTCGCCTTGCTGGCAGACTCATAGGCTTGGTAACCATAGCTTTAACCCTAAAATTAATTAGCTTATGGTTACATTTTACAATCGTTTAGCGAATACCCCTATGGTTACATTTTGCATCGTTTGATTCGTTACTATTGACATTATTAAATTAATATTCTATACTTTTTTGTTACTCTGAAAATTCCACCAACCCATAAGGAGTTTGTTATGCACATTCTACAAATTATCTCAAACCTTCCTCCGACTATCTTACACCCACTGATCATGCTGTTTTGCATAGCCCTGTTTATAGATACCTTGGTTGCGAGCGACTGGTTAATAGCCAGAATTCGCAAAATTGAACTCAGCGTGCAAAATTACGAAGGCAAAATACTGTTAGAAGTGTTGTTTTCCAGAAATAAACTTAGACATCTATTGAAACAAGTTTCCGCTAAATTTCAAACCGCTACCATAAGAAAAGGTCAAATCGTATACGAACTAACCAGTATCGTTCCTACGCGAATGAGCTTCGGCGGACATCGATGCGTCCCAATGTCGATTTGGCCTAAGGAAGAAACTGTTTTGATCAGTGAAGTAAAATTATTTTGCAATGAACATGATTGCGAAATTTTATACGAAAGCAAATAAGATCATCGACCCCCTCTCTTTTTTTTCAAAACCCCCGTACGTCTTGGGGGTTTTATTTTTAAAAAACAATCTAATAAAATAATGTCGGGAATAAACCAACCCCTCCTCGCACGGCTCGGTACCCCTACCCCACGCATCGCTATCGCTTTGCGTGGCAGGCAAGAGGGGAATTTTTTATTTTTTCTTTTTTATTTTTTATTTTCTAACTTCTCCATCTCTCCCCAATTATCTCCTATTTCTATATCAACAACGACGGGCACTTTTAATTTCAAGATATTGCGCATAATATCTTGAATCCGGCCGGCCGCTTCTTTCATTTTATCTTCGCGCATTTCAAAAACCAATTCGTCGTGGACTTGAATTATCATTTTGACCGAGTCGGAATATTTTTCATCGATCAATTTTTGCACAAGGATCATCGCCTTCTTGATCATATCGGCGTTGGTGCCTTGCAGGGGCGTATTGACGGCCATGCGCTCGGCGGCGGCGCGGACCGGGGCGACTTGCGACGTTATTTCCGGCAAGTAGCGGCGGCGGCCGAACAAAGTTTCCACATAGCCGTGCTGGCGGGCAAACTCCACCATCTCTTCGGTATAAGTTTTGATATTTTTGTACAGATCAAAATAATGCTCGATAAATTCCTTGGCGCGGTTCAGCGGCATATCGGTGTTTTGCGCCAGGCCGTACGCGCCTTGGCCGTATAAAATTCCAAAGTTAATCGCTTTGGCCTCGGTGCGCATTTTTTTCGTCACCTCTTCGATCTTCACATTATTAATCGCCGCCGCAGTGGAAGTATGAATATCTAAATTTCTTTCGAAAGTATCGATCATCCGCTTGTCGCCGGATAAATGCGCGGCCAAACGCAATTCTATTTGTGAATAATCCAAGGAAACAATTTTCCAGCCCTTTTGAGCGATAAACGCCTTGCGGATTTCCTGGCCAAGCTCGGTCCTAATTGGAATATTCTGCAAATTCGGATCGGAAGATGATAAGCGGCCGGTCGCCGTAACGGTTTGATTGAAACTGGTGTGCACGCGACCGGTAATCGGATTGATCAAAATCGGCAAAGCCACCACATAAGTATTTTGCAATTTCATCAGCTCGCGATATTCCTGGATCAGCGGAATTATTTCATGTTCGTGTTTTAATTTTTCCAATTCATCGGCGGCCGTGGAATAACCGGTCTTGGTATGGCCGATACCGGTCGTCGAGATCAATAATTTATCAAATAAGACTTCTTTCAATTGATGCGTGGAATTGATATTGAATTCGCCGCCGGCCAAAGACCAGATCTTTTTTTTCAAACCGGAAATCCGTTTAGCTAATTTTTTATCCATCGCGGCCAGAAAATCTTTGTCCAAAATTACGCCGTTATCTTCGACGGTTGCCAACACCGGCACCAGCGGAATTTCTATTTCGTCAAACAGCTTAAGCAAATCCTTGTCGCGCAAATGCTTGGCCAATTTCGCCTGCAAGCGATGGGTAAAATCCGCGTCCTCGCAAGAATACAGGCCTAATTTTTCCGTTTCCACGGTCGCAAAAGTTTTTTTGTCTTTTCCCTGACCGAGCAAATCTTCGGTGCTGATTTTTTCAAAACCCAGCTCGGCAAAAGTGACGGCGTCCAAATTGTGCGCTCTGGTTCCCGGATTTAATAAATACGAAGCGATCATCGTATCAAAATCAATCCCTTTCATATCAATTCCGGCATGCCGCAGAACGCGCAAATCAAATTTGATATTATGCCCGCACTTTTTTATTTCAGAATTTTCTAAAATTGATTTTAATTCTTTAAGCCATGGATTGCTATTCTTCGTACTGTCCTTTTCGGGCGCATCAAAAAGAGAATTTTGATTATTTTTTATTTTTTCTTTTTTATTTTTTATTTGAACATAATATGCTTCCCCTTCCTTCCAAGAAAAGCTGACGCCCAAAAGATTCTCCAGTAGCGGATCAAATCCGGTCGTTTCCGTATCAATGGTAAATTCTTTTTGCTTGCTCAAAGCCGCAAAAAATTTGGCGAATTTTTTGTCGTCATCGACTAATACATATTTGAATTCGGTACGGTCGCGTTCAAATTTATCCGCCGTAGCTTTAGCGTAGGCGGACTTGTCCGAGATTTTAAAATGAGCGTTGACCAAATCCTGAACGCGCGGCAAAAGCGATTTGAAACCGAGTTCGCTGAAAACTCCGGCGACTTTTTCCCGGTCAAAATCATAAGCGCGACATTTGGCCAAATCGAATTTTATCGGCACGTCCAACTTGATCGTCGCCAAATCCTTGGATAAATACGCCTCATCCTTATGCTCTTTTAACAATTCGATGATTCGCGGCTTAATTTTTAATTTTTCTTTTTTAATTTTTAATTGATCATAGACGCCGTCCAAAGTTTTAAAATTCTGCAAAAGTTCAGTGGCGGTTTTTTCTCCAATTCCCCGAACGCCGGGAATATTATCGGACGGGTCGCCGCGCAACGCTTTGTAATCGATCATCTGATCCGGATCAAGCCCGTATCTTTCCTTGACTCGCGCCTCATCGTAAACCACGCTTTCGGAAAGGCCGTGGCCCATGGTAAAAACTTTAGTGCTCCGATCAACCAATTGCAAAGTATCCATATCGCCAGTAACGATTATTTTTTCCACTTCCGGCCCGACTTCTTTATCAATCGTGCCGATCAGGTCATCAGCCTCGAAACCTTGCAATTCAAAAATCGGAATATTGAACGCGGCTGCCACTTCTTTGACGCGCGGAATTTGATCATATAAATCCTGCGGCGCCTTAATTCGCGTGGCTTTGTATTCTTTATATTTCTTATGCCGGAATGTCGGACCTTTCATATCCAAAGTCAGGGCGATATAATCCGGCTTCAATTCCCGCCAAGCCTTGAGCAATACTGCGGAAAAACCGTAAACCGCGTTCACCAATTCGCCGTCCTTGGTGCGCAAAGTCGGCGGCAGAGCGTGAAAGCTGCGGTGGATCAGGGCATTGCCGTCGATGATCATTAATTTTTCTGGTTTTTTCGGCATAGTTGAATATTATCTTAAAATCTATGAAAAAACAAATGCTTGCGCATACAAAATTAGCCGCTGTCATTTTATTAAAATGATAACGGCTAATAAGAGCATTAACCCCATTTTGACCCTCACTTTCCGAGCTGGTCGAGATTATCGTTCAGTTCATCGATTTCCCGGCGGCACTTTTCGATTGAGCTGATCCTCTGGTTATTTGTTCCGGCCGCTTTCAAGGCATCGTTCAAAATTCGATAACCATCTTCCAAACAGCTCCGGATGACGCTTAGCAGATCGGGGTCTTTGCTGATCTCATACTCGGCGATCTTTTGCCGGCTTTCCCGAATAATTTCGGGAACAGTCATGTTCTGAAAAGAACAATAGGAAATCATTTTCATCACCTCCTCCTAAAAGTTAAGCGACAAAAAAACAGGCAGCCGCGCCTGTTCATAAAAAACAAGTTATATTTTTTCCCGTCGGCGTTAGTTTGTCCGGCAAGAATATCCTCATGCCCTAATTATAGCACGAAAAAAATAAATAACAAATTTTTACGGGCAGTTTCCCGCTTTGCGCCAGCCGGCTGCCAGCGCCGCCGCTTCGCTGCAAAACCATTTTTCGCCTTTGTTGGCATCGATTACCGTCGCTTGATAATACGGGCAATCGGGCAATTCGTAAATTTTTACGCCACTGGCGTTAATGTTGCCTTTGATCAGACATTGGCTGGCCGAGCTCGATGAAATTTCCGCGGCCGGCGACGCGATGATTTTATTTTCCTCGCAAGCGCCCCA
>DATJQC010000073.1:0-2387 GCA_035506055.1 Candidatus Nanoarchaeia archaeon
GATTAATCAATTGGCCGATCTCTTCTTTAGTCTTATCGATATTCTTCTTGCGGCTCTCTTCAGCCATCGCTCGGGCTTCGTCCAGGATCTTGGCAGCCTCGCGTTTCGCTTCAACCATGATCTTTTTTTCTTCTTCGCCAACTTCTCTTAATTTCTCCTCAGCCTTGACGGCGTTCTCGATGCCGGTTTCGATCTTCTTCTTGCGGTCGTCCAAAATCTTGAACATCGGCTTGTAAGCGAATTTCCACAAAATAAAAAGCAGAATGCCGAAATTGATCAGCTGAGCGATCAAGATCTTGATATCCAGGCCGAAGGCGGAAAAAATCTTCATAATATTTTTGGTTTAATGCTTAATTAATACACTTTGCTACATGATGCGAATACTACGAATTCTTCGCGAATACAACAAATGATTTAACGAATTATAATTTGGTTCGCGGATTCGTAGTATTCGCGTAAAATTCGTTGTATTCGCATTATATACCCAGACAATTTATTCAAGAAAGGTGGTTATTAAAAATAAGCGCATTCACCCCTCTATAATTTAATAGAGAGATGAACCTGTCTATTTTTAAGACTAAAAGCTGAAAAGGATGATGAAGGCGATGACCAAAGCATAGATGGCCAAAGATTCGACGATCGCCAAACCGATGAACATCAACGGCGTGATCTTAGAGTTGGCTTCCGGATTGCGGCCGATAGCTTCCAAGGCTTTGGCGGCGATCATGCCCTGGCCGATGCCAGAACCGATGGTGCCCAAACCGATGGCCAAGCCGGCGGCAAGTAATTTGAATGTGGCTGCGTCCATAATAATTTAATATTAATTAAGTTAGTTATTTTAAGAATTTTCAATTTTGAATTTTCAAATAATTTTTCAATGTATAAATTTTTAAAAATTGAATAATTTAGACATTATTTCAAAATTGAAAATTCAAAATTTAAAATTGTTCAGTGCCCTTCCGCCGTCTCTCCCGCCATCTTGATGAATACTAAAGTCAAAACAGAAAAGACGAAAGCTTGGATGACGGCGGTGATCAATTCCAGAAACATAAACGGCAAAGGTAGTAAGAACGGAAATAAAAATAAAAAAACTGACAATAAAACTTCGCCGGCGAAAATATTGCCGAATAACCGGAAAGACAGAGATAAAATTTTGGCAAACTCGCCGACTAATTCCAGCATGCCGACAAACAACTTGATCGGACTATGGAAATTGAAAAATTTTCCCAGATAACCGAACGGGCCGCACATGATCACGCCGACGACTTGGACAGTGATAAAAGAAATGATCGTCAGAACAAAAACCATGCCGTAATCAGCCATCACGCCGCGCAAAACCGGCACAAATTTCTCGCCATTATAAACCGTCAAGGCCGCCTGTCCGGGAATAAAATTAACCAAATTGGCGATTAAAATAAAGATGAAGAGCGAAAAAACGAACGGAAAAACTTTGCGCGTCTTCTCTTTATCCAGCATAATCGTATCAACAAAATCCAGCGCGCCTTCGAACATCATCTCGACCAGATTTTGGAAACCTTTCGGGATCAGCCGGATCTTCCGATTTAAAATTATCACGCAAATAATTATAAATAAAGTTACCGCGATCATCAATAAAAAAGAATTGGTCACCGGGAAGGAGCCGACATGGAATACTGCTTCGGGAGATAGGGAAATTTCTAACTTCATTTTTTTTCTATAAAAATCCGGATAACACACCCCGTCCTCGCGAGGCGCGAGTCCACCCCTCTCAAGAGGGGAATTTTACTCTTCGTCATCATTTTCATCATAGCCGTTCTTACCGTTGCCGTGAAAATTTTTTAGTTCAGCCGTCACCGCGAAGGCTTTGCGGAAAATCAGGATATTGCTGATGATAAAGGCGATGATGATAAAAGCTAACAAAATTAGGCGCTTGCCGTGATAGGCTTTGTCCAAAAAATAACCGATCACGCCGAAAATTATCAACGGGCCTAAAATAGAGGCGCTGCCGTAGACGGCCATGCCGATGGCGAAATCCTTCACCCCTTTTTCCACCACAGTCTTATTATCGGCCATATCTTTGTCTTTAACAAAAAATAAATCCTTTTCCCTTTTCGGGCCGGATTAATTTATTTTCATTGAGATAGTATTTTATCAAATATTTTTCGACTGGTCAATAGTTTGTACAGTTAACACCTATGGGTGACACTTGGTATAGTTATGGGTAACACCTGTTAACTATTAACCCTATGCTTATGCCAAGAAAAGCTAATTATGACCGGGAACAGCGTTTCCGCTGGTATCTGCAAGTCGACAAATATCACAAATCGGTGAAGGAAACTTGCGCTATTTTCGGGATCTCCCGCAAGTGCTATTACAAATGGCGCTTCCGAGATTACGGCAAGAGAGGT
>DATJQC010000074.1:0-6302 GCA_035506055.1 Candidatus Nanoarchaeia archaeon
TAACGAATTTTTGTCCCCTCCTCGGGAGGGGTGGCGCATCAGCGCCGGGGAGGGTCTATGTCCGACCTTATTAAATTTTCAATTTACAATTTTCAAATAATTTTCAATTCGTAAATTTTAAAAAATTGGAAAATTTGATCATTATTTGATAATTCAAAATTGAAAATTGAAGATTTCATTTCGCGCGTCTTAGCTAAAATTTTCCAATGCGCGCTACAAGGAAATAATTTTCTTAGCCCAAAACTCCCAAATTAGGGGGGGGCGGAATTAAAAAATATGAATAAAAAATCAGTAGTTATGCCAATCTGTTTTCTGTTTATTGCTGGAGCGTTGGTTTTGTCCGGATGTTCAGTGAAAAATTTGTCGAAACAAGCTGCTCCGGCGGTTAAGCCGGTAGAAAATGTGCCAGCCGTGGCAAATACTTCGGCTCCCGTTCAGCCTAGTGCTGAAGTCAATACGCCCCCTGTTCACGTTTCAACTTCGTCAGTTCCGGTCAATAAAATTTCCGGTAAAGTTTTAACCGATACCGTTCATGGCGTAATAGTAAATTTTCCGACTGATTATGCTTTTAGCCAAGGCACGCCTGGTAGGATTTATTTTGGCCCAAAGCTGGCGGCGAATGTTTGTAAGGATGAGGCAAACGGCTGCAGTGACAACGTAGCCTTAGAAAATGCTAATGGATATAATTACGCTTTAGATTTTACACCGGCAAGATCAGTATCGGCCATATTTAAAGATTTGACATTATCCTCTAGTTCGGATGGAAAAATTGAGTACGATAATAGGAATGGCGAAGCTCCGCAGACGGAAAAAATAAATGGCCATGATGTGGTGAGTTATTGGACTGGAGGAGAGGGTGATTCGCCTTATACTATGGAGGTAGTTGGCACTAAATACAATTATGTTTTTCAAGCCGAAGATCAGAAGTTAACCGAAGCCGAAATGCAGTCAGACTATAATTATATCAGGTCAGTAATCAAAAATATGCAATTTTTACAATAACGATTTTAAAAATTCCGCTTTAGAAGGCTTAAGGGCGGAGGATTAAGGAAATAATTATAGAATGATAAGGAAGAGGAATAGACCCTCCCCGTCCGCCCAGGGCGGACACCCCTCCCGAGGAGGGGACGAAAATTCGTTTCGTAGAGGTTCGTAGTATTCGGATATTTCGTAGGTTCGGATTATATATTTGTTAAAAATGAATGATTTTATAAAAAATAACGAGGCTGGGCGGGTGATCGATCTGAAGAAAATTCGCGAGCCGGAAAATAAAGCGGAAATTGCGCCGGAGCCTAAGGCGAAGGGCGGATTTTTTTGGTTCCGTCAGAATCTCCCGCAAGGGGATTCTGACGACGGCAAGCACGGCAGAATCCGCAGCGCGAGATTCTGCCGAGACCAAAAAACGCAGCACGTTGACTTCTTGAAGCATTATAGGAATCTGGAGAAGAAAGAGGAATTTGTCGAGCGGGAGATCATGAAAGAATATCTCGATGAAAATGAGGAAGAAAAAAAAGAAAATATTTTAGTTTCCTTTTTTAATTTTATCACCCGGGTTTTGAATTTATGGTGGTTGCCATTGTTCGTTATCCGTTTTGTCTGGATTCTGTTTTGGCGGATCACCAAGCTGATATTATTCCGGGGCGCATCAAGAAATAAAAAAGCCCGCCCGCGGACGCGGGAGGCGGCCGGTGAAAAAAGAAGAAAGAAAAAAGACTTAATTTTGCGGGAAAGTGCGGCGTGGGAAGTTAAAGGAATTAATAAAATTATTTCACCTTCGAAATCAGTGCGTTCCGGAGCCTGGTCTGCTTTTTGGCAATCGCTTTGGTCAATGCCGCGGGAAATTCTCAATTTTTTGCTCGGACGCGCCACTGATGATTATCTTTATCAGCGAGTACTGTGGGATGAAGTGACTAAGAAGAAATTCCATCCGTTCCGCCACGTGTTTGTTTTTGTTTTTTTGGCGTTATTGCTGATCCTGCCGCTGGCGGCGCTGAATCTTTATAACGCGGTCGGCGTCCATGATTTGCGCGGCAAAGTTTTGGGCGCGACTGATCGCGCCATTACGGATTTGCAGTCGGCGGCGCAAGCGGCCACCGGTTTGGACATGAAACAAGCCAGTGAAAATTTTGATGCCGCCAAAGCCAGCTTTGCCGAAGCTAACAACGACCTTTCCCAAGTAAGCGGAATAATTTTTGAATTAGGAAAAATAATTCCCAACGATCAGATCCGTTTGGCCGCGCAAAGCCGCGAAATTATCGCCGCCGGAACAGCAGCCGCCAGTCTGGGCAATAATCTTTCCTTGGCGATCAATGCTTTGCTCGCCAGGAACGAGGAAACTTTGACGGCCAAGATCGATGATTTTTTACAGGACGAAACCTTGGCCGCCCAGAACGCGCGCGAATTGAACGAAGAGATCGGCAAGATCGACACCAACGCGCTGCCAGTCGATTATCGCGGCGAGTTCGATTCCTTGAAGCAGAAAGCCGCTGATCTTGATCTGATTCTTAATAAAAATATTTCTTTGATCCGAAAATTGAATATTTTTCTGGGCGAGAAAACCGACAAACGTTATTTATTGGTTTTCGAAGATAACGCGGAAATGCGGGCCAGCGGCGGATTTGTCGGCAGTTATGCCTTGCTTGATCTTTCCCGAGGGAAAATCACCAATCTTGAAGCGCCGGCCGGCGGAAGTTATGACACTAAAGGGGGATTGAATCAGTATATAATACCGCCGCTGCCTTTGACGCTGATTAATCCCAGATGGTATTTCTGGGACGCCAATTGGTGGCCGGATTGGGCGAAAAGCGCGCAAAAATTAGCCTGGTTTTATGCCAAAAGCGGCGGTCCGACGACTGACGGAGTTATCGCTTTTACGCCGACGGTTTTGGAAAGGATTTTGGCGATCATCGGCCCGGTCGATATGACCGATACCAACGGCATGGTAATGACTTCGGATAATCTTTGGGCGAATTTGCGCTCGGCGATCGATCAGGAAAAAGCTGCTGACGGGAAATTGCCCTATGACTTGGCGGAAAACAAGCCCAAAAAAATTATCGGCGTCTTTATGCAGAAATTAATGGCGGAAATTCCCCAGCGGCTCGATCGCGGCAAATTCATCAGTCTGCTGGAGAGCTTGCAATTGGATTTGAATGATAAGCAAATTTTATTATATTCCGGCGACAGCGATCTGCAAGCCGAAATCGAAGCCCGGAATTGGGGCGGACGGATCAAGGATGCTGACAAGGATTATCTGATGGTGGTCGACACCAATATTGCCGGCGGCAAAAGCGATCGTTTGGTAACGGAAAATATCGATCAGCGCGCCGATGTCCAGTCGGACGGCTCGATCATCGATACGTTGACAATCACTCGTGCCAACGATGCCAGCTCCAGCCAGCTTTTTGCCGGCGAGCGCAATGTTGATTGGCTGCGCGTTTATGTTCCTTCCGGCAGCCGGCTGCTTCAGTCCGCCGGCTGGCAGGCTCCGGCTAAAATTTATTTCAATACCCCCGATCTGTCCGGCCGGACAGATCCTGAGGTGGCCGCCGAAGAAGGAACCAATGCCATTGTCGATGCGGCTCACTCAAGCACGACGATTTATTCCGACAGCGGCAAGACGGTTTTTGCCAACTGGAGCATGGCGGATCCGGGGCAGACCGCGGTGATAACTTTGCGATATCAATTGCCTTTCAAATTGGAGAATACTTCGACGCCGGCGGTTGCCAAAGCCGGATTGGCCGGTTTGATCGACAAAATGGTTGCTGCCAACAATACCGATCAAATGGTTTATTCTTTGCTGTGGCAGAAACAGCCGGGCGCGGCGCGGACCACGGTTAATTCAACCCTTAGCCTGCCGGCCGAATTCAAGCTTGATTGGAATTATCCGGCCGATCTCGCGGCTGGTTCGAATGGCTGGCAAACCAGCTCGAATCTGGATGGCGATAAATATTGGGCGGCAGTAATAGAAAAATCAGGAAATTAAATATAACGCGAATACCGCGAATTATCAGCGAATACCGCGAACTATGAATAAAATAATTTGTTTAAATGTTCGTTGTATTCGCTGATAATTCGCATTATTCGTGTTAAATGATTCATTTTTTTATGTTTAGAATAAAATCTTATGGGTATTAAAGTTCGCTTTGGAGAAGACGCCGAAAACAAATCCGGCTTTGCCAATAAATTATCGGCGCGGAGAAAAAAACCGGATAAGGAAATGGAAGAGGAACGGGAAACGGAAATCGAGGACAGTTTGTCGGAAATTTATCTTGACGACCGCGGGCAAAAAATCGACGTCAATCGGATGAAAATCCGCCGCAAGCAGGGGATCGTGTTTTGGTTTTTCAATATCATAATTTTCGCGCTGGCGCTGATCGTGCTGGGTTCCGGCGCTTTTTATTTTATTTTTTATAATCATGGCACGGATTCCAGCGCGGTTGATTTGACTATTTCCGCGCCGGCGGCGGTTTCCGCCGGCCAGGAAATTACTTTCACTTTGAATTATGGCAATCAGGAATATGTCGGCTTGAAAAATATTAACATCAAAGCCGATTATCCCGCCGATTTTATTTATGAAAGCGCGGATCCGGCTCCGGACGTCAACACCGATACCTGGAATATCGGCCAGATCGGCGCGCGCGCAAGCGGTACGATCACGGTTAAAGGAAAAATCGTTGACAAAGCCGGCGCTACTTCGATCATTCTGGCGCAGATGGTCTACGCGCCGCAAAATTTTTCCAGTCAATTCAAAAAGGACGATTCCGCCAGCATTGTCGTCAAGGATATCGGTTTTGATCCGACCTTTGATTTTTCCAACACCGCGCTGGTCGGCCAGGAACAAGAAATCAACATTGATTTGAAGCCGCTGGCCGCCGATTATCTTCCCGAATTCAAGTTGCAGATGAAGAAAGACGACAATATCCAGATTGACGGCACGGTGGTCGATAACGGCGCCGCCGGCGCGGACAGCGGCAATTCGTTAAAAGTTGAAAAAGTCAATGACGCGCAAAATAATATCTGGCTCATTTCCGGCTTGCAGAGCAAAGAAGAAAATTTTACCATCAAATATAAAGTAAAAACCAAAACCGTTGATAATCAGCAGATCGTCCTGGCGTTTCTGGATACTGTCGGCGACCAGGATTACCCGTTTCTGGAGCAGATCGTGCCGTTTCAAGTTATGAAAAGCGATTTGAATTTGAATCTCACCATAAACGGAGCGAATACCGGGCAAGCCGTGAATTTCGGCCAAGCTCTGAATTATTCGATCGCTTACGCCAACAAGGGCGAAGCGCCGATGGAAAATGTGGTCATTATGGCGGTGCTGAACAGCGATTTTTTCGATTGGACGACTTTAAGCGACGTTAACCAGGGCCGGGAAATGGGCAATACGATTACCTGGACTAAAGACGAAATTCCCGCTTTAGCCAAAGTTGACGTGGGCGAAACCGGAACGGTCGATTTTACCATTAACGTTTTGCCTTTTAGCGAAAACGACCTGGGCAAGAATTTTAAGATTACCAGTTACGCGCAGTATGCCGTGGGCGGCCTGGATAAACTGGGCGGCTTTGGTTCATCATCAGCCAGTTCGACCGGCAGCATCGACAATCAGAGCAATACGATTACCAATGCGATAAACAGCGATTTGGGATTCAAAGAGCAAGTCAGATATTTTGATGAAAATAATCTGCCGGTCGGCGACGGTCCATTGCCGCCTACCGTCGGCCAAACCACCAGCTTCAAGGTCTACTGGAATCTGACCAATAATTTGCATGATTTGAATGACGCGGTCGCGCAAACCGTGCTGCCCGAAGGCGTTGAATGGAATGCGTATAACCGCACTTCAGTCGGCACGATAACTTATGACAACTCGAGCAAGACGGTGACTTGGCAGATCGGCCGCCTGCCGATCACGGTTTTCCAGGCCAGCGCCGAATTTGATATCAGTCTGACGCCGACCGAAGCCCAGCGCAACAAGATCGTGGTCTTGGTTTCCGGTTCAAAAGTAACGGCTGTCGACGACAGCACCGGGGCGGCTCTGGAAAAAGACTCGGTTCCTAAAACCACCAAATTGGAAGATGACAGTATTGCCGGAATGTCCAGCGACGGACGGGTAAAGTAATTTTAAAGGATTGAATTATTAAAGGATTTGATTTATTTCCCAATATTTTAATGCTTTAATCCTTTGCTTGACTTTGTCAGAATTTCCCGCCGCGGGGATTATGATTAAATTTCAGAATAATATTTTTTGTGATATAATATAAACAAATATTAAGGAGATTGTTATGTCGGTAAAAATAAACAAT
>DATJQC010000075.1:0-6211 GCA_035506055.1 Candidatus Nanoarchaeia archaeon
CCACTTCGATGGGCGCCGGCGTCAAAGTCCAAACTGAATAACATTGCCTGATATATTAAACAAAAAACGCTCCTCGCCATTTTGAGCTATTGCCAAAATGATCAGGGGTGTTTTTTGTTTGAATAAGTTTATTTTTTATGATAATATTAAAGGACTAATAATTAATTCATCATTTATGGAAAATGTTCAACGACTAAGACCGGTTGGCCGATTATTAACGAACACTTGGAAATTTTACCAAGTCAATTGCAAAAAAATCTTACTGCTAATGCTGTGCGGCGCCGCCGGAATGATTCCTTACGCGGTTTTGATCGCGGTTGACGTCAAATGGGCGGCGCGTTTGTCCGCTTTCGCGCTTCCTCTTAGTTTGGTCACTCTGATTTTTTACCTGTTCGGTTTATATTGGATCATCTCGACTTTTTTGGCCTTTTTATTGCTGATCAGAAATCCGGAAAAAAAATTGATTGATCTTTTTTACGCCGGGACAAAACTTGTCTGGGGAGATTTGGCGGTCGGCGTAATCAGCTTTTTACTTGTCGCGCTTTGGTCTTTGTTATTCGTTATTCCCGGAATTATCTTTATGGTCTTTTATTCCTTCGCTCGTTTTGCTTTTGTCTATGATGGCTATCGCCGCTCGGCCGCGCTGGCGCGCAGTAAAGAATTGGTGAGCGGCAATTGGTGGGCGGTTACCGGCAGAATATTGCTCGCAATGCTAATCGTCCTGGTGGTCGGCGGTCTTTTCGGATTCCTGTTTAGCGCCAGCCATGTCTTGGCCGTGTCTATCATCGCCCGAATAATGTATTACCTCATTGCTTTTTTCTTGTTTGCTCCGCTGATCGGCATCTATTCAGCCTTGATGTACGGCGATCTGGCGGCCATCAAACCGGCCAGCTCCTTGCCTAAAGAAAAGAACGATTACTGGCTGGTGGTTTTGGCAACGGTCGCCCTGATCGCCGCCGTCCTCGCTTTTCTCTCCTTGATCGCGATGATGATAATGTCCGTGTCTTAACCGGGGCGATATTCCAGCCGGAAAAGTCAAGATTGCGATTGAATTTCAAATTTGTTAAAATAGAATACTTGAGGGGATTTTTATAATCCCCTTTTGTAACCAAATCATATGGCAGACTTCAAAACCAATCCGCGGAAAAAAAGATTAAGCTGGGATGAAATGTTCATGAACCTGGCGATTATGCTTTCCAAACGCACGGCCTGCAAATTCCACGAAGCCGGCGCGGTTTGCGTGGACAAAAATCGCCGCGTCGTTTCGACCGGCTTTAACGGCCCGACCGAAGGCGACGCGCATTGCATCGAAATCGGCTGCGCCAAGGTCGACGGCGATCCGCTGACTAAAAAATTAAAACGCTGCCGCGGCGCCCATGCCGAAGTAAATTCGGTCGTCAACGCCCAGGACACTACCCGTTTGCGCGGCGCCACCCTATATTCGGTATTATTCCCCTGCTATGATTGCATGAAAGTCTTAAATAACGCCGGCATCAAAGAAATCGTTTATCTGGAAAAATACGAACGGATCAAAACCGGCGGCGAAGCCAAGGAAGAAGAAACCGAATCGCTTGATTTGGCCAACAGTCGCGGCATAAAAATACGCCATTACGACGGCCCGATTTTTTGTGAGATCGACTGCACGAAGATCAAATAAAAATTTAAAAAGAAAAAATAAAAAATTAGACCTTATGTCCGGGATGCAAAAAGTTGGAACCAGCGCTTTCATATACAAACAAAATAAAGTTCTGGTTTTAAAAAGATCGAAAAGCGAAAGCCCGTTTCCGGGAAATTGGGAGATTCCCGGCGGCGGAGTGAAATTCGGCGAAGACACGGAAGATGCCTTAAGGCGAGAAGTTAAGGAAGAGACCACTTTAAAAATTAAGATTATCCAGCCCTACACTACTTTTTCTTACATCTGGAAAGGCGTTCATCGACTTGATATCCAATATCTTTGTCGGCCGCTTAGCAATAAAATAACTTTAAGCGATGAACACGATAAATATCTTTGGGCGACTAAAGATCAGGTTAAAAAGCTTAAGATGTCTTCAAAAATGCGGGTTGTAATTCTAAAGGGTTTTGAATTTATAACTCATAATTAATAATTCATAATTTCTAATAAATGATATTGGGCATTAAAGAGCTGCATAAACTCGTTAAAGAGATCAATCTGGTTGAAGGATTGTGCGACAGGGAAATGAATAATCCGGAAGGCGCGGGTTTTGATTTGCGCTTGGGCGAAGTTTATGAGCTGGAAGGCGACGGATTTTTGGGCGTGGAAGAACGGCAGACTCCAGCCGCCAAACTTGTCGCCAAGTCTCCCCTCCTTTCAAAGGAAGGGTTTGGGGGTGGTTCTGCCGAAGACGCTTTTATCTTTACTCCCGGCAAATATTATTTGGTCAAGACGATGGAAAAAGTTAATTTGCCAACCAATCTTTCCGGCATAATTTTTCCGCGCACCACCATGTTCCGTTCCGGCCTGGGAATGTTCAACGGTATTGTCCAACCCGGCTATTCCGGCGAACTCACCTTTGGCGTCTGCAATCTCGGCTCAGCCAATATCAAAATATCTTTCGGCGCCCGCGTCGCTCACATTACTTTTCATGAAGTCCTGGGCTCTGGCAATCAATACAAAGGACAGTGGCAAGGCGGAAGGGTGTCGACAGGAGGACAAGAAAAACAGATTTAATTCCAATTTTAAATTTACAATTTCCAAATAATTTTCAATGATTAAATTTTTAAAATTTAAAATTGAAAATTTATAATTAAAATTATATGTTGAGCACTAAAGATTTAAAAATAAATTTTCTCGGCATCAATCCGATAATAAAAGACGAAACCGGCGGGCTTGATCCGCAGAGCATCTGCGCGCTCGGCGCCCTGATGACTTTCAAAGGCGCTTCAGCGGAAAATCTAAAGAAAGAAGCGCTGGAAAAAGGCCAGGACTTAGCCAAGAAAGTCAAAACAATCTTGAAAAACTCGTCGCTCAAAGGCCATGCTTCGATGGCCACGACGCCGGTCTTCTCCTTCTCTTATGAATCTTCGAAATTTCTCGACTCGGCGCTGACCGGCATGGTTTTTTCTTCCTCATTGATGGCCTCGGGACGCCGCACTGATTCCACGGCCGACGACATCGTCTATCCGACCTCGATCTTGGAAAATAAAAACGCTCTCGAACTCTATCGCGAAATTTCGGAAAAGATCCTAGCTGTCAATCACGAAATACTCGAAGCCGGCGTGGAAAAAGACCAGGCTTCAAAAATTTTACAATACGGAATCTACGGCACTGGCATAATCTCTTACAGCGTCGAATCATTCAACTCCTTGAAACGCGAATACGAACGAGAGAAAGAATGGATGCCGGAAGAGATCGGTTTCCTGATCAAGGCCTTTGAAAAGGAATTCGTCAAAATGGGCGTTGACCAGCTCTTCGCCACGCGTTCGGTTGCGCCGCGCACCGCCTATCCTTATCCGAATATTTTCAAAAATCCCGCCACTGACAATCTGGCCCGCGAAATGGGCAAAAAATATCTGGCGAATTCCGAAAGCGAAGTGATCTATCTGCACAGCTTGGCCACCGCCGATTTGAAGAGCCGAATGAATTCGCTGCGCCAGGATTTGGAAAAAATTTACCAAGATAAAAAATCGCTGATTAAGAATTGGTCCGCTGTCCTAGAAAAGCGCGCCGAGATCGCCCGGGATTATCAGAACGTCTTGGATATCAAAACCGTTTCGCGCCTATCCTGGCGCGTCTGGGGCGATAAGAAGCGCCATCGCACCATGCCGATGACGGTTGATTCAGTTTATCATTCCATCGATCGAACTTTGGCTGTCTGGAAAAAATCGACCAAGAAGATCGCAGCAGCAGATTTGACTGAAAAGGAAATCAATGAGCTCGATAATGTCTTCAGTATTCCGCCAGCCGTAAAGGCCGATAAGATAATCCTGCAAAAATATTTAGTGACAGCTCTTGATTCGCTCTTGGCCTTCGAAAAATTGATCGGACTTGGCATCCCGCCTCGCGACGCGGTCTTCGTCATCCCGCGCGGCATTCGCATCGATCACGTCCAGGATATAAATTTTTACAATCTCATCAATGGCTATTATCCGATCCGCCTTTGCACCACCGCCGAAGAACAGTTACGCCGCGTTTCCTATCGCGAAGCGGAAATGATCAAGATGAAACTTAAAGACGAAAAAATGGATTGGCTCGGCTGGCACATCGGCCCGAAATGTTTCCATACCGGCTTCTGCCCGGAAAAGAATAGCTGCGGCATTGTGAAAAAAGAGGTTAAATTTTACGACGATAAATTCCACGAGGAAGTGAAAAATAATCTGGAAGATCGCTTTGAAAATAATTTAAATAAATAAAAAAGGGTGAGGAAATTTTTTGTATTCCCCACCCCTCTGAAGCACGCGCGTGTGGCGCCATTTCGCAATCTCGGATCACATTGTGACTTATGGATCGCCTTATCGCAACCCAACCGATTTGCTGTCCGAACCGAACTCGCTAGTTGTTTGAAACCTTTGTTGGTTTCTCACAATATGGCTGTACATCAAAAGGTGCTGCCGGAGCGGTATTCCGATCGGAGTATTTGCGCCTGATGCGACGCTGCGTGCTGATGAAACGGACTATGATGGTGAGCCTGTGCCGTAGGCTCGAGTCCGTTGTTACGTCGTGAATTGGCCCTTGTGCCACTATCCCTTTGTCAGGGGAAAGTGTCCGTTTAACACAAGGCTCGAATTTCGAGCGTTCCAATCCTGCGACGCCTTGAATGGCCAGCTAATGCTGAATCAATGAGTTGTCCAGATTTGCCGGCCGATATATTACCAAGGTGCTTTTTCGATGTTGTGAAAATATATTATCACGGATAACAAAAAATGTCAATACCTTGGACGAATAATCATGTTAAATTATGAAAAATAAGCTAATATTAGCCGTTGTTGGCATGGCCGGTTCAGGAAAAAGCGAAGTGGTAAAATATCTGGTGAAAAAATTAAACTGGCCGGTAGTTTATTTAGGAGCGATTACTTTCACCTGGATGAAAAAAAGAAAAATTCCAATTAACTGGAAAAATGAAAAGGAAGCGCGCGAACAAATCCGGCGGGAAAACGGCGGCATGGGCGCTTACGCGAAATTATCTTTGCCGGCAATCGCGGCGCTGTTAAAAAATAATACGGGCGTGATCGTAGAAAGCTTGTACAGCTGGTCGGAATATAAGATTTTAAAAAATAAATTCGGCGATAATTTTAAAGTCGTGGCCGCGCTCGCCTCTCCGGCCATCCGCTTTAAAAGATTAAAAACTCGCAAAAATTCTCGGCCGATGAAAAATTACGCGGAATTCCAAACCCGCGATTATTCGGAAATCGAAAATATCGAAAAAGGCGGCCCGATCGTTATGGCCGATTATCTGATCGTTAACGAATCGACTCTCAAGGACTTGCGTAAAAAATTGAATGGCATTAAAATAAGCTAAACGTTCTTTAACAAAGGAGATGCGATGAAAAAAATTACTGATTGGCAGCGGCCGATTTTTTACACCTACGTTTTGTGCGGATTAATCAGCTGGGTATCGATTCTTTCGATATTTTCCTGTCTTGTTTTGAAAAAAATGACCTGGGCGCAAACCGGTATTGACAAAATTTTCTGTTTCGCAATTTTCTTCATCTTATTCGTCGCCCTGCTCGCCAAATTTCCTTTTTTAAGGCCGGAATATCATTGGCGCCGGATGAACAAAAAATTGCTAATCTGCCGGGTGTTGCAATTCCTCCTCGGTTCAGTGGTCATCGTGGCATTCGGCTGGTTCATCGTTCAAGTACTTTTAACGGAAATAAACCGGATGTTTTTCAATGAATTAATAACTGTCATTGGTCTTGGCGCGGCCATAGTTATCATCGAAAAATTCATTGTACACCCCTTTTCAATCAGCAACTCCCGCGGCTAATGCGGGAGTTTTTTATTGCGGTAAAGCCCGATAAAATCATCAAATCTTCGCTTGATTTTTACCTAAGAAAAGGTTAAAATGTAAAATAAGCCCCAATATATGGGTAAATTTTTTCTTTTTTTCAGCCCAAGGCTGATCCGCCTGGGGCGGAAATTTTTACTTCTTAATTGATAATTCTTAATTGATATAAATATGGAATACGACGCCATTATCGGCATGGAAATCCACGCCGAACTCAAAACCAAATCCAAAATGTTTTGCCGCTG
>DATJQC010000076.1:0-10677 GCA_035506055.1 Candidatus Nanoarchaeia archaeon
CGAACCGGAAGGGCCCATGATCGCGACAAACTCTCCGTCTTCGACCTTGAAAGAAATATCTTTCAAGACCTCGGTGACAACGCCGGCGTTTTCGTAACTTTTATAAATATTTCTGCACTCGATCATATCATCAAAGCATTAAAACATGAAAACATTGAAACATGGGAGTATCTTAAAATCTATCTGGCGAAATATGCTGCCTTGCTCCATGTTCTTCAATTCTGCTGTTTTGTTATCGTCCCGCAGCCGCGCCGCCTCCAGCCCTAAAGGTTGCTCCGCCGGTGAACCCGCCCGCGGCGCGACCGCCGCCCAGCAGACTATTCAAGCCGGAAGTCGAAGCAGCGGCCTTGGCCGCCGCGGAAGTAATGGTCTGCGTGATTACTTGATCGCCTTCGTTCACGCCGGAAATAATTTCCGTGTAAGCATCATTAGCGATCCCGATCTGCACCGGAACATTCTGCGGCTGGCCGCTGGCGTCAAGCTTTTGGACATAAAAGGAAGTCCCTTGAGATTTCACCGCCGCATTGGGCGCCGACAAAACATCGGCCTTAACCTCCGTAATAATGGTAACACTGGCGCTCATTCCCGGTTTGACCGCCGGATCCTGCGTATCAAGGGCGATCTTCACATTATAAGTAACCACGCCCTGGCTGACCGTGCCGATCGTATCGATATCGATAACTTTGCCGGTCATATTCAAGTCCGGCAGCGCGTCGAAAGTCATCACTGCCGCATCCCCCGTCTTCACCTTGGCTACGTCGACTTCATTAAGCGGAATGATAGCCACGTATTGATTAGTAATCAAAGTGGCGATAACCGTCGAGGGCGAAACCTGGTCGCCCTGATGCGGCGTAACCGCGGCGATCAGCCCGTCGAACGGCGCGGTGATAATCGTATTATTATAATCATTTACCGCCTGGTCGAGCTGAGTTTTGGCCGAAGCGATCGCCGCCAGATCGGAATTGACATTTTGCGCGGTCGGCGGCGCGGTCAACTTGGCCAATTGATCCTTGGCGTTTTGCCAGGAATTATAGGCCGAATCGACCGAAGCCTTGGCCTGGGCCAATTGCGTCTGTTCGCTTAATTGCGCGGATTGCAAAGCATTCTGATCGGCGGTAATCGCGTCTTTTAATCCTTGGTCGGCATTTTGAATCGAAGTAATGCCACTGTTGATCGTGGAAAGCTGGCCGTTGATCGATGATTTATAAGAATCAATGGTCGATTGCGAAACTGAAGCGCCGGAAACGGTATTCTGCAGGGCGGTGTAGCAGTAATTCAAAGAATTTTGCGTGACATTCAAAGCATTTACCGCGTCGTTAACCGATTGATCGATATTGGCATCGGTGCGGTTCACTTTGACATTAGCCAAACTGTTTTCCGCCGTATCCAGCAAAGCGAGCGCCTGGTTATAATTATTTTTGGCGCTGTTGACCGAAGAAGAGTCGGTCGCGCCAAAAACCGCCTTGAAATTATCGTCGGAAAAAATTTTATTTTCCGCATCCAGAGCGCTGCGATCTTGGGTCAACACGTTGTCGATCGTGGTGATCGCCACGCCGCGTTTGTTGGTCGGATTGGCCGAGCTGGTAGTATCTTCCAGATCGGCGAGCGCGTTCTGCGCTTGCGTGACATTGGTCGCCGTCGTCTGAATGGTATTCTGCTGGGAAAGCAAAGCGTTATTATAAGAATTTTCCGCCTGCGTCACGCTGTTCTGGCTGATATTGACGTCGACCGCGGTCGGGCCGGCGATTAACGTCTGATAATTCGCTTGCGCGTTCGTCAACTGAGACTTAGCCTGGCTGATCGAAGCCAAGGCCGCCCGCTGATCGATGATCGCCAGCACCTGCCCGGCTTTCACTTGATCGCCCTTTTTAATGTTCAAAGTAACCAAAGTTTCCGAGTTGCCGGAAACCTGCGGTTTGATATCGACGCTGTTCAATTCCGAAACCTGGCCCGATCCGGTGACTGACACGTTGATCGTCGAACGGGAAATCGCCTGGGTTACATAGCTGATTTTTATCTTGCCGGTATTCAGTTTCTGATAGCCATAATAACCGATCACGGCTAAAATAATTATCGCCAGAACGGTAATTATTTTGTGGGCGACAATCGCCCCCCTGATCTTGCTGAAAAAATTATTCATAGATAGCTTAAAACCGCTCTCCCGCCCGTCAATAAATACGCGGGGCGCCGCCTTGGTTATGTGAATTTATTAATGAAATATTCCATTGTCAATCCGCACTAATTTTGCCTGAATTTCTCCCTGGTCGCTGGGCGCGCCGATCACCACCGCCTGCTCGCCGATTTTTAAGTCGGATAATTTCAAATTATTACGTTGATTTTTAATGACCGTATTGCCATCGACTTCCACCAGGACTTCAGTCTGGTTCAAACCGAGCAGAACAAATCCGTTTTCATCCACCTCGATAATCTGGCCGAGCAGTCCGTGCGGCGAGATATAATTCTTATCCCAAAAAGGATTGCGCGCCACCAATGGCCCGATCGCCGGTCCCCGCGGATCGACAAAATTCCGATAATAATTTTCTCCCCAGCCGTAAGAGAATTTGACTTTTTCAATGCCGACAAAAACCCCGGCGGAAAAAACCAGCACCAAAACTACCGCGCCGGCGGCGCCAAGCAAGACGCGACGAATTAACGGAGAATTGATTATCTCTTTGATATTCATAAAGGATTAAAGTTTGACGTGCTTGACCTTGAGCTGACGAAAATCACGGAACTCCGACCAGGAATAAAAAAATTTTATCAAGGTGAAAATAAAAGCGGTTAAGGCGAGCGCCGTCAAAGCCGTGGAAGCGGCCGGAATCGATTCCAGAATCAGCCAGAAAAAATCAACGCCGCTGCCGATGACGCCGTGAAAATCGGAAAAAATCAAGGAAAAAAATTGCGGCAAGGCCGACTGGCTGATATCCTGATGAAATCTGCCGAACAAGGGAACAAAAGCGGCCAGCGACACGATAAAACCGGATAAATAGCCAAAAAGCTTCCTTTTAAGCAAAAGAAGTTTATGTTCGTAATTTATCCGATTGATAATCCGGCCGTAAAGCTCGGAAGATGGCTCTTGATTCATGCTTTTTATACGAATAATCGCCTTTTTTGGTTCAAAAATTACGCCAATAAAAAATGAGCCTCTGTCAGGCTCAGTTTTATTAATTCATTTTTTCGCGCTGGAAAATATTTTTCAAAGATTTGATCGCGCGGCGATGGCGGGTTTTGATCGTATCGACCGATTCGCGCAGCACTTCGGCGATTTCCCGGAATTTCAAATCTTCCCGATAACGCAGATTAACCGTATTGCGATAGATCGGCGGCAATTCTTCCACGGCAAAATTAAGAGCCTTGAGTCCTTCCTGGGTTTGCAGCGCGTCGAGCGCGGACGGCGTCCGGTCAGCCAGCGAATCGGCAAAGCCCCAATCATTTTTTTCGACATCAAGCGCGGAAAAAACGATTGGCCGATTTTTCTTTTTCAGCCAATCAAGGCAGGCATTCTTCGTAATCGTATAAATCCAAGTTTTAAATTTAAAATCGGCTTTGAATTTATGGGCATTTTTCCAAACCTTGACGAAAACTTCCTGGGCGATATCTTCCGCCTCTTCCTTATTTCGCAAATATTTCAAAGCGAATTGATAAACCCGGGTCAAATAACGTTGAATCAACAATTCCAGCGATTTCTCATCGCCTTTAATATATTCGACCACTAATTGTTCGTCGCTAAAAATACCCATGCTCCAGAGATTATCACATTTTCAAACCGCCGACAAGGTTAAACCTTTTTTCGCCTTTATGCTTGATGAGCGAGCGCTCGGGCGCGAATTGCCAGCTTTTTATCGGCGCAGCAAAAAAACGATCGCGACGACTAAGGCGATCGCCACGCGATACCAGAGGAATAAAGTGAAATCGTTTTTTTTAAGATAAGCGAGTAAAAATTTGATCGCGACAACTCCCAAAACCGCGGCGGTAATCACCCCGAGCCAGAACGACAAATTCAAATCATCTTTGATGATTTTGGGAAGCTCAACCAAAAACGCGCCGATGATCGCCGGCGTACCGAGCAAAAATGAAAAGCGGGCGGCTTCGGCTCGCCCTAATCCGACAAGACGGCTGCCGGTCAACGTGATGCCGGAACGGGAAACGCCGGGGATTAAAGCGATCGATTGGAATAAACCGACGATAAAAGCCTTGCCGTAAGTCATTTCCGCCGGAGCCAGATTCGCTTGGGCTTTTTTGTCAGTGAACCAGAGCAGCCAGCCGAAGAATGCCAGATTGAAAGCGATAAAAAGCACGGAGCGGACATTGTGCTCAAACCATTTATCCAGCGGCAAGCCCAGCACGGCCGCCGGAATGGACGCGACAACGATCAGCCACAAAAAATTCCGCGGATACGGCCAGGCGGTCTGGCTTAGCGCCGTGGATTTTTTGGTAAAACCGTTCTTGATGATGATCAGCCAGTCATGCCAGAAATAAACCAGCAGCGCGACAACCGTGCCGGCATGCAAAGCCACATCGAAGGAAACGCCCTGGTATTGCCAGCCGAAAAAATAAGGGATCAAAACCAGATGGCCGGAAGAAGAAATCGGCAAAAATTCGGTCAGCCCCTGAACCGCGCCCAAAATTAGCGCGTGCAATAAACTCATATTATTAAAATATTATTATTTTATAACGATAGCATGGTAAGCGGTGATTATCAACTGAAAGTATCAAGTAACAAGCAGCATGTAACATAAGAAATAAAATGAACATCGCTCCCTGTTCTCTGCTACCTGCCTACTGATTCAATTTATCAATATCCGCTTGATATTTGGCGGCCGTGGCCACGACATTGTCGCCGTAAAAACTGTAAGCCGAATTGGTCGAGCCGCAAAAATACTTCATCGCCGCCGTCCATTCGCCCGATGGCGATGTGGCGCCGTCCGCGCCCAGCTTGATCGAAGCGGCCAAAAAAGCGTCGCGGATATCCCACGGATCCGCGGTCTTGCCGGTAATCGCGGAAATTTTTCCTTCATATCCTGTCCAGGTTGACGGGATGAATTGCGCCGGACCCATGGCTCCGCCCCAGCCGATCTGCGCCCCGCTCTTATCATGCATCGGACAGGAAACCGGCGTGATGTCCGGATTTCTGCCCAAAGCCGAAGTGATCGCTAAAAACGGCGGAATATCGCGATCCGGTTTCATGACCGCTTTATAACTTTTCGAAGGCGGATCGCCGGCGCGATTGCAGGTGCCGACATTTTGTCCCAGATTTGATTCTTGCGTCAAGATCGCCAGCAGCATTGCCGGACGCACGCCGGTTTGCTGGCCGGCCCAGGCGGCGATGGAAACGGCCTGGCCGAAAGTTATCTGCTGACTAACTTCGATCAAACTGTAAATCCGGTTGCGGATCTGATCCGCCTGGGCCTTGCTTTGAGTCAGCATATTCTGATAATTCGCTTCCTGGCCCTTGGTCTGCGCCAATAAAGTATTCTGATCCTGCAAATTCGTCGCCAGTTGATCTTTTTGCAACGTGACGATTTGCACGTAATTCCGCTCCTCGACTTGTTTGGCGGCCAGCTGATCTTGCGTGTCTTGCAAATTCCTTTCCGCGATTTTCAACGATTGCAAAAGCTGGTTCAAGCCGTCGCCGACAATCTGAAAATTATGCAGCCGGTCATAAAAATTAGAAATATTCGGCGAGGAAATCAGAATATCCAGCGACGAGTAGCGGTCCAACTTCCACATTTGTTTGATAATCTCGCCCAGTTCGTCATTTAACGCGGAAATATTATTCTGATTTGCCCGGGCATCGGCCTGATTCTGCAAAATCTGGACCTGGGAATCTTCCAGGCGCAAGGTCATTTCCTGAATCTGCAAAGTCAGTTTCGCCTGCTGCAGTTTAAGTTTTTTGATCTTATTGGCCAGAGTATTTTTCTGCGCGCCGATCTTGGCCAGGTCTTTCTGATATTGGGAAATTTGCGCTTCAATATCGTTCAATTGCTTCTGCAACGCCGCCCGCTGCGCGTTCACCTCGGCGATCTGCTGAGCGTAAGGATCGGCAGTTTGGGCGGAAATCCTCGAACCAAACAGAAAACACGGCAGCACCAACAGTAAAAATAGCCAAAAAAATAAATAATTCTTCGTCATAAGTTCATTATATCATTAAAAATTGCCAAACAAAAAAAGTCCCGCCGGCCGGGGCTTTATTATAGTGAAGATTTTTTCTATTTGGTTAAACGATAAGCCGCCCAGATGCCGATGATTCCGCCCAACCCTCCGCACAAGACAGAAGTGATCGAAAAAACTCCGGCGCCCCAAAGCACCGGCAGATAGCCGCCGGCGATCGAACCGATCACCATTCCGATCATGATAATTTGCTTGTTCATCCGCTATTTTTGTAATTTTTTTTAGTTGATGATAAAATTCAAACAGTAAATTAATCTAAAAAAATCTATGCCGAAAATAATCATCGATCGGGAAAAATGCCAAGGCTATGGCGTCTGCGTTTCGATCTGCCCGCAAGTTTTTCAATTAGACAAAGAGGGTAAGTCCATGGTAATCAACCAGGATTGCCAGAATTGCGATTGCCAGCGCGCCGCTTCCAGCTGTCCGACCCAGGCCATTTCCATCGAAGAATAAAATTTACTCCCGCATCAATCGATCGAAAGTCGGCTGTTCGACTTGATAAAAAATACCCAGCGGAATTTTCGGCGCGGCCGAGTCCGAATAATCCCATTCTCTGGCTTTTTCCAGCGCGGCCGATTTATCGGCCGGATTATGGTTTTCCAAATGGTAAACGCCGCCGCGGTAATATTCGTAAGTGTTAAAAAAAGTGAAACACGGCTGCAGAACTTCCACGAAAGCAAAGCCCTGATGCGTCACGGCTTCTTTTATTATCTCGCGCAAAAATTCCGCGTCGCCGGCGAAAGCCCGGGCCACGAATGTCGCGCCGGCGATAATCATCAATTCCAGCGGATTAATCGGCTTATCCAACGAACCGTCCGGAGTTGATTTGCCTTTGAAATTTTTCGGCGAGGTCGGCGAAACCTGGCCGGTGGTCAGAGCGTAAACGCGGTTGTCGTGGATGATGACGGTCAGATTGATATTGCGTTTGGCGGCAAAAACCAGATGATCCAGACCTTCGCCGTAAGCATCGCCGTCGCCGGCCATCGCCACCACCGAAAGTTCCGGCCGGGCGATCTTGATACCCGTCGCCGGGGCGATCGAACGGCCGTGCAAAGAATAAAATGAATTGACGTTCAGATAATCGGCGATCTTGCCGTGGCAACCGATGCCGGTCACCACCGTCAAATTTTCCCGCTTGATTTTTTCTTCGTTGATCAATTCGCCGAACGCTTTCTTCACGGCGATCTCAATGCCGAAATTGCCGCAGCCCGGACACCAGGTATTCGGACAGGCGGTGCTTAAATCGGCTACTGTGATATTTTTTTGCGCCTCAGCCATATATTTAAAGTTAGATGATTTTTTTTATTTTTTCGACCAGCTCGGCCGGAGTGAACGGCCGGCCGTCATATTTTAAAATTTTCGCGTCAATTTTGAATCCGGCCGCGGCGACCAAACCGCAAAGCTGGCCGGAAGCATTGCCTTCCACGCCGATAATTTTTTTGGCGCCCTGGAATTTTTCCGCCAACTCGTTAACCGGCAAGGGGTGAACCACCAGCGGCTGAACCACTCGGCAGCCCAGCCGTTCGGCCGCTTCCGCCGCCGCGCCCTTGGTCGACCCCCAAACCAATAAAACAGTCTGGCTGTTCTGATCGCCGTAAGTTTTGACGAGCGATTTTTTTTTCAATTCGGCTTCGATCGCCGCCGCTTTTTTAATTCTCTTTTCCGCGTTCTTTAAAGCAATCTCCGCCTCTTCGGTGGTGATGCCATCCTCGTCATGCTCGTAGCTGTCGGATTTGACGATCGCGCCAACCTGACCGGGAAAAGCCAAAGGCGAAATTCCATCCTCGGTCCAAAGATAACGGCGATACTCCCCTTGCCCATCCCAAAGTTTCGCCGCTTTAACTTCCGCCGGAATCTTGTCCGGATTGGCGGGGAAAGCGCTTTCGCAAAGATGCTTGTCAGCCAAAATGATTACCGGAATTTGGAATTGCCACGCCCAATTTTGCGCGTCTCGAGCCGCCTCGATCGCTTCATCGATATCGCCGGGGGCGATCAAGATGCGGGGAAATTCCCCATGGCCGGCATGCAGGGCGAACAATAATTCCCCCTGGCCGGTGTAAGTCGGCAAACCGGTCGCCGGACCGGGCCGCTGGCCCAGAATAATCACCAAAGGGATTTCGGCCTGGCCGGCCAAACTCAAATGCTCAACCATCAAAGCGAATCCCCCGCCGGAAGTTCCCACCATCGCCCGTTTGCCGGCGTAAGCCGCGCCCTCGGCCATGCCGATCACGCCGATTTCATTTTCAGCGTGAACGACTTGCAAATTGAATTTCTTTTTATTTTCCGCCAAAAAATGCAAGACGGCCGTCACCGGCGTCATCGGATAGGCGGCGTAAAATTCCAATCCGCCTTTTACCGCGCCGATCGCCAAGGCCTCGTTGCCGGTCATTAATTGTCGCGCCGGATTGTCCAGACGGGACAGCGTGAATTTTTTTTCCGAACTCTTGGCTAAATCATAAGCCTCGCGGGCGATGGCGATATTCTCCTCCACTTTCTTATTGAGCGAACTCTTGATGACTTTTTCCACCAGGAAAAAATCCACTCCCAGGATGGCGGCCAAAACCGCGAGCACGGCCGTGTTGCGAACGATCGGCGGCAGATTATTCTTTTTGACCATTTCAGTCAAAGCAAATCCGGCGCCATCCGCTTTAACGGCATTAGAATCGAAAATGATCAGAGAATTTTTTTTCAGGCGGCGCGAATGCTTATTGATCGTCTGCTGATCCAGCGCGATCAGAATATCGATTTTTTCTTCATGCGCCAAAATCTTTTCCGCCGCGGCGCGGATGATCGAAAAATTATGCCCGCCGCGGATGATCGATGGATAATCTTCATAGACGAAGATCCAGTAGCCGAATTCATTGAGCAGTCCGGCGATGCTGGCGCCGGCCTGCCTAATGCCGTCGCCGGCTTTGCCGCCGATCAAAATTGATAATTCTTTCATAAAAAAAGTGATAATAATGATGATTAGATTATAACACGGTTAAGGTAAAACAAAAATGATTGATCGCTTTGCCGCGCGCCGTTGTCAAGATATAAACTTCTCATCCATTCCCCGATTTTTAAAATAAATAAATCCGGCCAAAAAGACCGGATTTATTTTAAACGCTGTAAGAGTCAGTCTAGTACCACCGGCATAGCGTTTTCAAAGGGTCTTTAAAAGTATTTTGGCGCCTAAATTGCAAGATCAGCATCGAAAAAAGCATTGACTAAGTCATCGTATTTTTCCAAGCCGAAACCCGACGCCGTCTTTCAATAATTTTTGAGAATAAAAAAGAGCCCGGTTTTTTTCCAGGCCCTTACCTTTCTAATTAAAGAGCGTTAATTTGAAGAAACAGCTATGTTCTTTGTATCAATTTGCTGGTACCCCGATCCGGTATCGATATAAATTCGGAATTGGTATTGCCCTGCTGAAACTTGGGAATTTGTGACAATGGCATTCGAATAAGCCCAAGTGCCGCTGACAACATTCCAGTCTCCGTTTCCCCAAGTCCAACTGTAAAAACCATCCTTATAAACATCGACTTTGATTCGGTGATTAACGTAGACATTTTTGAAAACCGATAAACAATACATTGTCTGTCCGGCAACAAAATTTGTCTTTGCGTTAACCGCGACTTTGCTATACGAATCAGTACTGTCAGCAACAGAATCGCACGTCCAAGAACCCTTGTAAGTGTAAGGCGGGCCGGAAGTATCAACCGAACAATTCTTCGAATCAACCTGTTGGTAGCCATTGCCAATATCGATAAAAATTCTGAATTCATACTGGCCAGCACCGACATTTTGATTCATTACGATTGCATTGGAATATGCCCATGTTCCGCTTACCACATTCCAACTACCATTACCCCACGTCCAGCTGTATGCACCGTCTTTGTAAATGTCTACTTTAATCCGATGGTTAACAAAGACGTTATTAAAAACAGCTAAACAACAAATATTTCCACCTTGAACGAATCGCGTCCGCACATTTGCAGGAACTTTGCTCCATTGCGCCGAGCCATCTGTCGCCGAATCGCAAATCCAGGCACCGGAATAAGTATATCCCGGCCCAGAAGGCGTAACCGTGAACGTCTTACTGTCCATTTGATAATACCCGGCACCAGTATCGATAAATACTCTGAACTCATATTCACCGGCTTGGCAATTGGTAATATAGGGCGTTACATACGAATACCCCCATCCCCACTGGCCGACATTGAGCCATTGATCATTTCCCCAAGTCCAGCTATACGCGCCATTGTAGTAAATATCGACCTTGTGGCGGTGATTAACATAAATATTCTTATACTCCACCAACAGCGACACTTTACTGCCTTGCTCAAAGTTCGTTCTCGTATTGACAGCCATTTGACTCCACTGAGCCGGTCCGGGGGCAATTGAATCGCAAACCCAAGCGCCGGAATAAATGTACCTGGGCTGAGTATTGACGACCATGCAAGACTTCGAATCGATTTGCTGAAATCCAGTACCCGTATCGATGGAAATCCTGAATTGATAATT
>DATJQC010000077.1:0-3551 GCA_035506055.1 Candidatus Nanoarchaeia archaeon
ACATCATCATGGTCGGCGAAATCCGCGACGAGGAAACCGCCAAGATTTCCGTCAACGCCGCCATGACCGGCCACTTGCTTTTGTCCACCTTGCATACCAACGACGCGGTCACGACTTTGCCGCGCTTATCGCAGATGGGCATTCCTTCTTTTCTGATCGCTTCGACCACCAATCTGATCATCGCCCAGCGCTTGGTCAGAAAAGTCTGCCCTTTTTGCAAGCAGCCTTATCATCTTTCCAAAAAAGCCGTGGAAGACATTGAGAAACAATTGGACATCACCAATATCCTGGCGCGGTTAGAGCGCGGCAAAAACATCAATTCCAAAGACAGCTTGGAATCGATCGTCTTTTACCGCGGCGCCGGCTGCAATAAGTGCAACAACTCCGGCTACAAAGGCAGAATCGGCGTCTACGAAACCTTGGAAATGACGCCGGAAATGGCCGAACTGATCACTAACACGGTCGATACCGGCGCTTTGAGGAAACAGGCGGAAAAACAAGGCATGCTGTCGCTGATCGAGGACGGTTTCATCAAAGCGGTAAGCGGTCTGACCAATCTGGAAGAAGTAATGAGAGTCACCAAAGAATAATAAACAAAAAAGCAAAAATAATTTTTATTTTTCGCTTATTACTTTTTATTTTTAATTTAATGGATAAAACAAAAACGGACAATAAAAAAAATTCCCGAGATATCGGCCAAGAAAAAACGGAAAGAAAATCTTTTCTCGCTACGGCCGCCGATATGTGGTTTAATTTTCAAGGCGTTTCCGTCCGGGAAAAATTGGTCTTTATCCAAAATCTTTCAGTAATGATCAAGGCTGGCATCCCCATCCTGTCTTCCTTCCGCACGTTGGCCGACCAAACCGAAAGCAAAACTTTTTCCCGCGTCATCAAACAAATCGCCCTGAAGCTGGAACAAGGTTCGACTTTGAGCGATGCCCTGAAAATGTATCCGCGGATCTTCAACGAACTTTTCGTCAATATGATCGGCTCGGGCGAAATTTCCGGAAAATTGGAAGATGTTTTGGGCCAGCTTTATCTGCAAACCAAAAAACAATACGAGTTAACCTCGCGGATCAAAGGCGCCCTGACTTATCCGATCATCGTCGTCGCGGCCATGATCGGCATCGGCGTTTTTATGATGGTCTTTGTCATCCCCAAAATAACCTCGGTCTTCACCGAAAGCAATGTGCCGCTGCCGCTTTTCACCCGGATACTGATCGATATCAGCGATTTCTTGACCAACCAATGGCTGATCTCTTCGGTCGCGGCGGTCATTATCATTTTCGGCGCCTGGAGCCTGCTGCGAACCGAGCGGGGAAAATATTTTTTTCAGGGAATAATTCTGCGCCTGCCGATCATCGGGCCGATCACCAAAAAAGTGAATCTGGCCAGGTTCTCCCGCACCGCCGGTTCGCTCTTGAAAACCGATATCATGATCGTCAATGCTTTCAAAATAACCGCCAATGTCGTCTCCAACCTTCACTACCGCAAGGCCATTCTGGAAATCAGCGAACAGATCAAAAAGGGCGGCCAGATCAACGAAATCATCAAAAATTATCCGCGATTCTTCCCGCCGATGGTCACCCAAATGATCACGGTCGGCGAACAGACCGGCGAAGTCACCGATATCTTGGCCGATCTGGCGGAATTTTACGAGAGCGAAGTCGACCAGATCATGCAAAATCTCCCTTCGATCATCGAGCCGGTTCTGATCCTGCTCCTCGGCCTGGGCGTCGGCGCGATCGCTGTCGCGGTCATTATGCCGATGTACTCGCTTACGTCGACGATCTGATTAACAACGGATAACATCATCCGTTATCAATGATCCCTGATAAATGCCGCTTAAATTTAAATTTAACTCCTCCGGATTCACTTTGATCGAAGGCATGGTCGGCTTGGCGGTCTTTGCCGTTTTTGCCGCGGGAATTTACGGCGCTTTCACCGCGGCCACCAGACTGATGGAAACTTCGCGGCTGCTGATTTCCTCCGCGGCCCTGGCCAACGAAGAATTCGAGATCGCCCACAATCTGCCCTATGCCAGCGTCGGCATCGTCAGCGGATTGCCGGCCGGAAAAATTCCCCATCTGCAGAATATCACCCGCGATAATTTTAATTTCCAGGTGGAAACTACCGTGCGCAGCATCGATGATCCGTTTGACGGCACCTTAGGCGGCGCTCCCAACGACACTTCGCCGGCCGATTATAAATTGATGGAGGTAAAAATAACCGTACCGAACAACGCGCGCTTTCCGGCGCAAATTTACACCGAATATATCGCGCCGAAAAATTTGGAAAATTCCACGGCTAACGGCGCGCTGTTCATCCGGGTTTTCGACGCCAACGGCCAGCCGGTTTCCCAAGCCAACGTCCATATCGCCAATACCGCCCTTAATCCGCCGATCATCATCGACGACACGACCAATGACTTGGGGGTTTTGGAAATCGTCGATGTGCCGCCGAGCGTCAGCTCTTACTCCATTATGGTGAGCAAACCCGGCTATTCCTCGGACCAGACTTATCCGCCGGGCGCTCCGGGCAATCCTAATCCGAATAAACCCGATGCCACGGTCGTCGCCCAGCAAGTGACCCAGACCAGCTTTGTCATCGATCATACTTCGACTCTCAATATTGAAAGCGTAACGCAAACCTGCGCTCCGGTACCCAATGTCGGCTTTAACCTGCAAGGCAGCAAGCTGATCGGCTCCAGTCCCGATGTCTTGAAATACGATAATAATTTCAATACCGGGGCCAGCGGCGCGATTGTCTACGATTTGGAATGGGATACCTATACTCTCACCTTCACCGATACCGCCCGCGATTTGGCCGGCGCGATTTCGCCGATTCCGCTTTCGCTCGCGCCCGGCAGCGCTCAGGACGTAAAAATAATCGCCACGAACAAAAATCCGGACAGCCTGTTGATCTCGGTCTTGCAGGGCGGAACCAACCTGCCGCTCTCCGGAGCGACCGTCCAATTATCCCGCGGCACGACCACTGAGCAGCTGATTACCGGGCGCGGCTTTCTGCGCCAAACCGACTGGTCGGGCGGTTCAGGGCAGGAAAATTTTATCGACCAGACCGCGTACTCCGATTCCGACGGCAATATCGAAACAAATAATCCGGCTGGCGAAATAAAACTGAAATCCGATCTCGGCCTTTTCGCCGCCGCCGGCAATCTGACTTCTTCCGCCTTTGATACCGGTTCGGCCAGCAATTTTTATCAGCTGCAATTCTTGCCGATCGATCAGCCATCGGCTGCCGGCGCCAACAGCGTCCGTTTGCAGCTCGCCGCCAATAACGATAACTCGACCTGGAATTTTACCGGTCCGGACGGAACCGCCTCCTCTTTCTATACGGCCACTGATACGAATATCAATCTGGCGAATAATGGCAAACGCTATCTGCGCTACAAGATATATCTATCCACCGCCAGTTCGACCTACACGCCCGATGTCGGTGAAGTCAATTTCACCTTTTCTTCGCTCTGCGTCCCGTCCGGACAAATACTATTTACCGGCCAGGAACCGGGCAATTACACTTTGGACGTTTCC
>DATJQC010000078.1:0-20410 GCA_035506055.1 Candidatus Nanoarchaeia archaeon
TGTCATTCAGGGCGGCGCGGAATTGGATTTGCGCGAGCGCTGCGCTCGCGAATTGGTCAAATTGAATTTCGACGGTTATGGATTCGGCGCCCGGCATATCGATCAAACAGGAAAATTTTTAGGCAAAGTTTTAAAATTCACCGCCGATCTGATTCCTGACGATAAAATAAAATTCGCGCTTGGCGTCGGCCTGCCCGAAGATATCGTCCGCTGCTATCGGCTGGGCTGGGATATTTTTGATTGCGTCATCCCGACGAGAGAGGGGAGACACGGAAAACTTTTCTTTTGGAAAAACCGCGGAAAAAAATCCCCCCTCCTTTTTAAGGAGGGGTCTGGGGGTGGTTATGATAATTTTTATCAAACAATCAATATCAGCAACGCCAAATTCGCGGCCGATTTTTCGCCGATCAATCCGTTAAGCAAAATCGCCGAACTACGCGATCATAGCAAGGCCTATCTTCATCACCTCTTCAAGATAAACGATCCGCTCGGCGCGCGGCTGGCGGAATTAAACAATTTAGAGTTCTATGGCCGGCTGCTGGCGGAATTAAAATAACGGATAAAAAAATGAGCCGACCGCGTCGACTCATAGTTTCCTCGCATCAATTGGTTCAATTGGTTAAGCTGGCTGCCTTCTTTATTAAGTTTTTGATACTCTTGTGGGCGTTGCTAACACCCGATAATTCAAAACGCTTGCGAATTAACGAACAAGGATCGGTTTGATTGCTGCCGACGATCCGGTGTCCGGCTTGGCAGGCATAATAGGCGCAGCACGACCTTCCCTCGCAGGAAGGCGCGAACCTTCTTGTCATCTCTTTTTTTAATTCGGCAACTTTTTTGTTTTCCGACTCCCTCCAGACTGAAATTAATTTGTTGATTAAATCTATCGGCACTGCAAAGATCAAGACTTTTTTGGCGGGCAAGAAAATATTCATTGATCCTCCTTCTTTTTTCTGATGTTTTTGATTATTTCAAGATTGTTGATATATTAGCATATTTAAGTCTTATTGTCAATGACATTATTGACTTTTACCTTTTTGAGTGCTATATTTTATTTATGGTTAGCTCATTTTAATCGATTAAATTTCAGTAATATCAGGGCAAGCGGACAGCCGCTTCTTTTCATATGTATATGAGAGGACGAGGAAAGTCCGGACTTCCTAATCCGGATCGAAAGATTCGGAAAGAAAATGATGGTGGATAACGTCCACGAGGAGCAATCCTACGGAAAGTGCCACAGAGACAATTATAATTTGTCGAAGTCGAGGTTTGGCGGAAATCCGCCTTCGCCAAGGCTTCGGCGGATGAAAGGTGAAAAGTTTCAGGATGATGATGTTGATTTTGAGGATATCCTAATCAATATCAGCTACCTGATTCGCTTCCTGGCGACAGGAATGCGCGGCAAACCCCATCTGAAGCAAGAGCAAACTCTTGCCGCAAGGCAAGAAGGAACGTAGCTCGCTTGAGTCGGCTGGCAACAGTCCGACCAGATTAATGGCTGTCTGATTTCACGCCTGTCAAAAAGGCGCGGGACTATACAGAATCCGGCTTACAGCTTGCCCTGAGATTATTGGAATTTAAACAAGTAGCATGTAACAAGTAGCAAAAATATATTTATTTCCTGCTGTTTGATACTTGCTGCATGATACATGCCATGAAGCGTTCCGAATTATTTTTTTCTTTTTTGCTTGTGCCGCTGGATTATTTAATGATTATTTTGGCGGGCTTGACCGCTTATTTTTTGCGTTACTCGGATTTTTTCAAAAATCTGCGGCCGGTGGTTTTTAATTTGAATTTTGAACAGTATTTGAATATCGTTTTGCTGCTTGGGTTTTTGTGGCTGATTATTTTCGCTTTGGCCGGTCTGTATTCCATCAATAGCGCCCGAAAATTAGTCGGCGAAATTTATCGCGTGATTTCAGCCTGTTCCACCGGGCTGATGCTGATCGTGATTTTGATTTTTGTCCAGCGGCAATTATTTGATTCGCGTTTTATCGTCTTGGCTGGCTGGATTTTGGCGATTATCTATGTCAGCGCCGCCCGAGTCATCGTCAGGGGAGCGCAAAGAATATTGTTGAATTACGGCATTGGAACGAAAAAAGTGATTATCGTCGGCGCCAGCAAGACCAGCGATCTGCTGATCGGCGATTTCTCGGCCAATCGCGGTTTAGGTTTTGAAGTTGTCAAACATCCCCGTGATTTCGAGTTGAATACGGCGCGGGAATTGGAAGAATTCATCAAAACCAACGAAGTCGACGAAGTTATCCAGGCCGACCCGAATTTAAGCAAAGCGGAAACTCTGCGGCTGTTCGATTTTGCCGACGAGCATCACCTGACTTTTAAATACGTCGCCGATCTTCTGGGAACCAAAGTTTTACAGACCGAATTGACCGAATTCGCCGGCTTGCCGATCATGGAAGTGAAGAAAACTCCGCTGGACGGCTGGGGCCGCATCTTCAAACGGGTCGGCGATTTTATCGCGGCCTTGATTTTGATTATTATTCTTAGTCCGATTTTTATTTTAACAGCTCTGTCTATCATCATTGATTCGCACGGCCCGGTATTTTTTTCGCGGCGGGACGATGACGCGCCGCTTTACCGCGTCGGAGCCGGCGGAAAATTATTCCGGTATTTCAAATTCCGCTCGATGCGCGATCGTTCCGACAGCATGCGCTATAAAGAGCTGGCCGGTTTGAACATCCGCCAGGGCGGGCCGTTGGTCAAGATTCCCAATGATCCGCGCGTCACCCGCGTCGGCAAATTCATCCGCCGTTTTTCCATCGACGAGTTGCCGGAATTATTTTTGGTGTTGACGGGGAAAATGAGTTTGGTCGGCCCGCGGCCGCATCTGCCCGAAGAAGTCGCCAAATATGAACATCGTCATAAAAAAGTACTCGATCTCAAGCCGGGCATCACCGGCTTGGCGCAAATCTCCGGCCGCTCGGACTTAAGTTTTGAAGAAGAAGTGAAATTAGACACTTATTATATTGAAAATTGGTCGTTTCTGCTTGATTTGACCATTTTATTAAGAACGCCGCTGGCGGTGTTGAAGGGACGGAAAGCGGAATAATCGCAAAAGAACATAGAGCAAAGAACAAAGAACGAAAATAGTAAAACAATGCTCTTTGCTCTATGTTCTTTGCTCTATGACTATGAAGGTTGCCTTAATCCATGATCATCTGGCTCAGGACGGGGGAGCGGAAAAAGTGCTGCAAGCGTTCGCGGAAATTTTTCCCGAGGCGCCGATTTTTACTTTGCTTTCGGAAAAATCCAACATTGATAAATATTATAAAAATCGCCGCGTCGATACCTCGATTATCCAGAAACTTCCCGGCGGCATCAAACATTATCAATGGTATATGCCGTTTATGCCGATGGCGGTGGAGTTTTTTGATTTATCCAAGTTCGACCTGGTCATTTCCGATTCAGCCTCTTTTGCCAAGGGCGTGATCACCCGTCCGGAAACTTTGCATATCGATTATTGCCATACGCCGACCCGCTATCTTTGGAGCGATACCCATTCTTATATCAATGAGCTCAAATATAACAAATGGTTCAAGAAAATTATTTCCCTGGTTCTGAATTATATCCGCATCTGGGACAGGCTGGCGGCCGATCGGGTCGATCTGTTCATCGCCAATTCGGAAACGGTCAAGCGGCGGATCAAAAAATATTATCAGCGCGATTCAATCGTGATTTATCCGCCGGTCAATACCGATTTGTATAATTTGTCGGCGGACTTGGCCGATGATAAATTGAAATCAGAAAATTATTTTCTCTGCGGCTGCCGCTTGGCGCCGTATAAGCGGATCGATATCGTTATCGAAGCTTTTAAGAAAATGCCGGAGAAAATCCCCTCTCGAGAGGGGTGGACCGCCGCCGCGGCGGGACGGGGTGTGTCAGCGGAGGCGGGAGAAAATTTTTTTCCCAAGCTGAAGATTTTCGGCAGCGGCACTGACGCGGAAAGATTAAAAAAAATTGCGGCGGGCGCGGCCAATATTGAATTCCTTGGCCGGGTTGCTGACAAGCGATTGGCCAAATTATATCGCAACGCCATCGCCTTTATCCATCCGCAAGAAGAAGATTTCGGCATTACCGTGATCGAGGCCATGGCTTGCGGCACGCCGGTGATCGCTTATCGCCGCGGCGGCGCGACGGAAACGATCATCGAAAATCAAACCGGCGTATTTTTTGACGAGCAATCGGCTCGGGCCGTTGAAAATGCCTTGAAAAATTTTGATCGGCGGGCGTTTGACGAAAAAATTATCCGTTTTCAAGCCGAAAAGTTCAGTACGGAAAGTTTTAAGGCCAAGATCGGGGAGTATATTGACAAAGAGATAAAAAAATGCAATGATTTTGGAAATTGGCCAACTGTTTAAACATCGCACCTTAAATTAAGGAGGCTTATTGTGAAAAAGATGACGGCTTATATGCTCTTCCTGAGTAAAACAGGATTGAGCGCGGAAAGAGTCTGTAACGGCGAAATTACCTTAGATCAACAAGGTAATTTTACCGGCTGGGTGGTTGATTTTAATAATCCCGAAGATCATCTTAAAATTACCGACGGCAAATTCGAAACGAATGGCGAATCGGTGACTTTTAGCTATCTATCTTCGGGAAAATCGTTCGCGGCCAAGCTGGTTAATAAAAAGGCGATTTATTTCAGTAAAGTCTATCTGGGGCTGACCGGCGAATATTGGTCGGCCGATATGCCAAGTGAACATAGAAGGATCATCGCGGCCTTTTTGGAAATATCAGAACCGTAAAATGCCTTCAATTAGCCGGATTTTACAAGGAGCTTGTCAACGCTCCTTTTTATTTTTAAAAAACAGCAAAATTTGTTAAGATATTGTCATGATAATCGGCATTGATATCCGAACATTAATGGACAAGGAATATTCGGGCGTATCCTGGTATACGCAAGGTTTGCTGACCGAAATTTTACGCCAGGATAAGATAAATGAGTATCGGCTGTTCTATAATTCCGGGCGCGATATTTCATCCCGGATATCGAATATCGGAATTCGGAAGTCGGATAACGTTAAAATTGTTGCTACTCGTTGCCCGAATAAATTTTTTAATTATTTTCTGCAAAAAATTTGCCGTTGGCCCAAGCTTGACAGAATCGGCGGCGAGGTTGATTTATTCTGGTCGCCGCATTTTAATTTTACATCGCTAAGCGTCGGCGTAAAAAATATCTTGACCATCCACGATTTATCTTTTATAGTCCATCCGGATTTTTTTTCCGCGCGGCAGAATTCGTGGCATAAATTTTTAGGCATCAAAAAATTGATCGAGCGGGCGGATATCATTATTGCCATTTCGGAAAATACCAAAGCTGATTTGATCAGATATTTCGGCGCGGCTGGCGATAAAATCAAAGTGATTTATTCCGGAGTCGGCGGAGAATTCCGACCTTTGGAAAATAACCAGGCAGAATTAAATAGTGTCAAAGAAAAATATTCTTTGCCGGAAAGATTTATTTTGAATGTCGGAGCTTTCGAGCCGCGCAAGAATTTATCCGGATTGATCAGCGCCTTTGATTCAATTGCCGATCAGCCGGGAATGGGGGAGTGGCAGTTGGTTTTAGCCGGATCAAAAGGCTGGAAGAACAAGGAAATTTTTCAGACGATTGCGCAAGCTAAAAATAAAAGCCGGATAAAAGCTATCGGTTATGTGGAGAAAAACGAACGCGTTGCTTTGTATAATTCGGCTAAAATTTTCGCTTATCCCTCGTTTTACGAAGGATTCGGTTTGCCGGTTCTGGAAGCCATGGCTTGCGGCACGCCGGTGATCGCCTCCGATGTTTCTTCCTTGCCCGAAGTTGCCGGCGACGCGGCCTTATTAGTCGATCCGCATGATGAAAATTCGATCGGCCAAGCCTTGCAATTATTAATGCGAGATGATAAATTAAGACAATTATATTCCGCCCGCGGATTGAATCGCGCCAAAAATTTCAGCTGGCAAAAATCCGCCGGAAAATATCTTAAAATTTTAAATTCTGAATTCTGAATTTTGAAATAATTTTTCAATTATCGAATTTTTTAAAATTGAAGAATTGGATCATTATTTCAAAATTCAAAATTGAAAATTGATATGAAAAAATGTAAAGTTGCCATTGCGATGTCCGGCGGCGTGGATTCTTCGACTACCGCCAAGATTTTAAAAGAGCAGGGCTTTGACTGCTTGGGAATTTTTATGCGTTTAGGCGTTGAGCGCGGCTGTTGCGACGAGGCGGCGGCCAGACAAGTTTGCCAAAAATTAAAAATTAAATTTTATCCGGTCGATATTCGGCGCCAATTCAATCGCGAGGTGAAAGAGTATTTTCTCAAATCATACGAACGGGGGATTACGCCCAATCCGTGCGTTAAATGCAATAAGTTCATCAAGTTCGGCGCGCTGTTAAAAAAAGCCCAGGCTTTGGACTGTCAATATCTTGCCACCGGCCATTACGCAAAAATCGTGCCAACGCGCCGTGGTTATAAAGTTTTTCGCGCCAAGGATAAAACCAAAGACCAGACTTATTTTTTATATAATTTAACCCAGCCGCAGTTAAAGCATTTATTTTTCCCGCTGGGCGATTTATTTAAGAAAGAAATCAAAGCCGAAGCCCTGCGGATCAAACTACCCAATCTAAAAACCGAAAGCCAGGATGTTTGTTTTTTGTCCGGCGATCACAATGATTATTTAAAAAAATATCTCCGGCTGAAAAAAGGAAAAATCATCGATGAGTTTGGCGAAGTGATCGGCGAGCATCAAGGCTTGCCGCTTTACACCACGGGCCAGCGCAAGGGCGTCGAGATCGGCGGATCAGGCCCGTATTATGTTACTGGCCGCGATTTTAAAACCAATATTTTGTACGTAACCAACGATCCGCACGATCCGGCTTTGAGCGGAAGTTATTTTATCGCCGAACAGGTTAATTGGATCTCGGGCCGGCCGCCCAAGCTACCGTTCAAATGTTCGGCCGTGATCCGCTATCGCCAGCCCGAAGTTGATTGTAAAATAAAAAAGCACGATGAAGCCGGAAAATATATTGTCGAGTTTGCCGAACCGGTGCGGGCGATCACTCCGGGCCAGAGCGTGGTGTTTTATAAAAAAGACGAGTTGTTGGGAGGAGGTATAATATTTAATTAAAAATTATAAAATAATTATTAATTTATATAAATAAAAAACGTTCAGTTTGTGCCGAACGCTTTTTTATAATGTATCTCGTTTACTTAAATAGAGAAAAAAGATGAGGGATTGCTCTTAGGGTTAAATCAGTTAATACCAATCCTAAAAATCCTGTTATAATCCAAACAATTTTATTTTTAATCGTATTCCAATTAATTTTTTCCAACTCTTCTCGAATTGAGTGTGATTCTTGAATTGATAATAAAACTTTTTTATCAAATTCCTTACCCTCGTATTCTTTTTTAAAACATTCCAGATCATCAATCCTTTTTAAATTATTTGCAGTCTGCAAATCGTCAGTTTGAGGTCTAGGGGTAGTCATATTTTAAGAAGCAATGTTTTTTAAACTTTCTGATGGCATGAAACTACCCTTACTATTATTAATTGGTTTTCCGTCGGCCTCAGAAATAATCGATAAAATAAAACTCATAGCCTCCGCCTCTCCCTTTAAATTGTAATCGCTTACAATTTTTTTAAGAGCTGCAGCGTGACCATTGTCTAATGAAATATTAATTTTTTCGCCGTCTTTATTTATATTTATCATAAATTTCAGTTGTAATCTTTTTAGCAAAAAAAATTATTTATGTCAAGCTCGTCTTCTCTTGGCATACTTTTTTCACTTATCCACAATATACCATAAATTTAAAAAAAATAGTAGAGACCAATTGTTGACATTCTAATAAATCCATAGTAAACTGTTAAACGTTAAGGAAAAGCCATGTTTAATGGCCTTTCTATTTTATTAATAATTAAATCTCTCGCGCTTTATTGGATATTAGAGATTGGAGATAGATATTAGCCATTGGGGAACGACAAATTTCCCTGCCGGCCGGCAGGCGGGCAATTTCTAATTTCAAATTTCTGCTCTAAATTGAAAACCTTGCCATTCTTAGCCGGAATGGTCATACCGTTAAAGCGTAGGACAAAAAGGAAAATCTATGGCTAAATTGCCAACCATCGAAGCCATGCTCGAAGCGGGCATGCACTTCGGGCACAGCGCCAGCAAATGGCACCCGAAGATGAAACCGTATATTTTTACGGAACGCAAAGGCGTCTACATCATTGATCTGGCCAAGAGCCAGAAAATGTTGGGGACTGCCTTGGAATTTATGGAAAATCTGACCAAGGAATCCAAGACGATTCTTTTTGTCGGCACCAAGAACCAGGTGAAAAAAGATTTGCGCGCCACCGCCGAGGCTGTCGGCATGCCGTATATCTCGGAAAAATGGTCGGGCGGAATTCTGACTAATTTTCCGATTATCAAAAAGATGATTAATAAATATAAAAGTTTGTCCGAGGAAAAAGCTTTGGGCAAATTAGACCGCTACACCAAAAAAGAACGCTCCGAGTTTGACAAAGAAATCAAACGGCTGGAATTGAAAGTCGGCGGTCTGACCAATCTGAACAAATTACCCGACGCTTTATTCGTTTGGGATATTAAAAAAGAAAAAACCGCGCTGAATGAGGCTCGGATTAAAAATATTCCGATTGTCGCGATCTGCGACACGAACTCCAATCCCGATCTGGTGAATTATGTCATCCCGGGAAACGACGATGCTTCCAAAACCGTCAAATTGATAATGGATTGCGTCAAAGAAAATCTTCTCGAGGCCAAAAACGAAATTAAAACAAAATAGCATGTAACAGGTAACATGTAGCACGAGGCGGGTTGGCAGAAATTGCTACCCGATACTTGTTACTTGCTACCTGACAAATTTTTATGGAACTCATCAAACAATTAAGAGAACGCAGCGGCGCCGGAATGATGGATTGCAAAAAAGCTCTGGACGAAGCCGGCAATGATCTGGAAAAGGCTTTGGAATTCTTGCGGAAAAAGGGGATTGCCAAAGCGGCCAAGCGCGAAGGCCGTGAAGCCAAGGAAGGCTGCATCCAATTAGCGGTGAATGAAGCCGGCAACGAAGGGTATATCGTCGAAGTCAACGCGGAAACTGATTTTGTCGCTCGCAATGAAAAATTTCAGAATTTCGCCAAGGCGGTTTTGGATCTGATCATCTGTTCCAAACCGGTCGATATGAACGCCTTGCTTGCCTTAAAACTTGCTCACGGAACGGTTAAAGAAGATTTAGACGCGCTTTCCGGCACGATCGGCGAGAAATTAGCCATTAAAAATTTTAACATCGTCGCTGGCGCGTCAGTTGCCGGTTATTCGCATCTGGGCGGCAAGATCGGCGTCTTGGTCGCTTTAGATACTGTCGGCAAGCAGGATTTGGCTTTGGATATGGCGATGCAAGTTGCCGCCGCCAATCCCAAATACATTGATCCGAGCGAAGTTCCGGCGGCCGACATCGACAAGGAAAAAGAAATCGAGCGGGAAGTTTTAGCCAAAGAAAACAAGCCGGCGGCGATGATGGAAAAAATTCTTGCCGGCAAAGTCAATAAATTTTTCGAAGCCGTCTGTCTGGTCAAACAGGAATACATCAAGAACGACAAGCAGAAAGTCGAGCAGGTTTTGAACGGCGTCAAAGTCGTTAAGTTTGTTCGGTATAGCTTGTAATTTTAACTATCAGGAGCAAGGATCATAGAGCAAAGAGCAAAACACGATTGTTCCTTGTTCTTTGTTTCGTGTTCTTTGAATATGAAGGTTGCTCAAATTCAATTTGCCCGCTGGGATAAAATTTATCATTTCTCACCCAATAATATCGCTTTGGAAAAAGGCGATCGGGTTATCGTGGAAACCGAACTTGGCCAGGAAATGGGCGAGCTGGTTGGCTTTGAAGAAGTCGAGGATAAAGCCGGCTCGGTAGAAATTGTTATTTCCAGCGAAATCAACGCCGCGGGCGAAGAAGAAAAGAAAATCGAAAAGCGGGAAATCAAGCCGATCTTGCGCAAGGCCAATCAGAATGATTTCGAGAAATTGCCTTCCAAAAAGGAAAAAGAAGAAGCCTTCGAATATTGCCGCCAGATGATCGAGAAGCGCGATCTGCCGATGAAATTGGTCGATGTGGTTTTTTCCTTTGCCGGCAACCGGATCAATTTCGCGTTTATCGCCGACGGCCGCGTGGACTTCCGCGATTTGGTGAAAGATCTTACCGGGCATTTCAGCAAACAGATCCGCCTGACCCAGATCGGCATCCGCGACGAAGCCCGCCTTTCCGGCGATTACGGCCATTGCGGCCGGCCGCTCTGCTGCAAAAAATTCATCAGAGATTTTTCTTCGATCAGTTCGGAAATGGCCGAAGCCCAGCAAGTCGTCCATCGCGGTTCGGAAAGAATTTCCGGCTGTTGCGGCCGCCTGATGTGCTGTCTGCAATACGAATATCAGGGTTACAAGGAAATGGCCGAAAAGATGCCGTCGCTGGGCCAAAAAGTGAACGTCGACGGCAAAAAAGGCGTGGTCGTCGGCGCTCATGTTTTAAAGCAATCGGTGGACGTTCAATTCGAGGATCCGAAAGAAGGCAAAATAGTCATCGAGGTCGATTTGAACCGCCGCAAAAAATAAGCGCGTCCGTTTGATTTTTTCGGCATTAGCGAGAGGCATTGGCGGGAGGATTGATTTATTGTATAATATATCCATAAATCATTAGCAGCCAAAATATGACAGAAAAAACAAAAAAGGCGAAAATTCTTATCGTCGAAGATGATAAATTTTTGCTCAATATTTATGAAACCGTTTTTAATAAGGAAGGTTTCGAAGTTAAGACGGCAATCAACGGAGAAGACGGCTACTTGAAAGCTGTCAATTTTATTCCTGACGTGATGCTTCTGGATATTATGCTTCCCGGCCGGATGAACGGGCTGGAAGTTTTGAAAAAACTTAAAGGCACTAAAAAAGCCAATGATATTCCGGTGATGATCATCAGTAATTTGTCGGATGACAAGACAATCAGCGAAGGCATGGCGCTCGGCGCCAGCGGTTATTTCACTAAATCGCAATTCAATCCGGACGATGTGGTAAGAAACGTGCGCACCATTCTGAAGTAGATTTTAAAATCTCCCGGTAAATTTTTGCCGGGAATATTTTTGCACATTAAAAATAAGGAGAAAACATGAGCTCAATTTTAATCACTGGCATTACCGGTTATTTCGGGGCCTTGCTCATTCCTTGGCTGATGAAATATCAAGGAAGCGTCATTTATCTGGTTCGCGGCGGACCAAACAGATTCCTGAAGATTTATAATTCTTATCGCCCGGAGGATTCGGTGCTCGATTTTGACCTGGTGAGCGATTCAGCCGACGATATCATCGCCCAGCTGAGCTTGTTAGATGTTTGGCCGGATAAAATAATCCATCTGGCCGCCAGCGTCAAATTCGGGGAAGAAGTGCGGGATAATGTGATGCGAACCAATTTGGGCGGTACGCAAAAGATCGTCAAAGTCGCCAAACATTTCGGCGCGGAGCTGATTTTTTTTAGCACCTACTATGTTCACGGCGCTTGGCCGAAAAATAAGGTGTTTAAGGAGGAATTTTCTTATTGTCGGCCGAATAATCCTTACGAAGAAAGCAAGCAGAAATGCGAACTGGCGATCAGGAATAGCGGACTGACCTACAAGATAATTCGCCCGAGCATCTTGGCCGATTGTCGGGAAACCGGTTATTTGGGCCTGCTGCGGTATTTCTGGTTTATTCGAGATTTTTTTTCAAAGCATAGGGAAAAGCTCTCGGGAGAAATTTTCTTCGCCGGTAATATTATTAATTTGCCGTTGGAAGGAGAATATTATAAGCAAAAGGATTCGACTTTGAATTTTATCGTGTCCGATTGGGTTAGACGTTTTATGCCTCATCTTATCGTGTCTGATCGTAAAAATATAATCATTCACCTGATCAATGAGGATCCTCCCACTTCGGCAGCCTGCTTCGCGGACGCTTTTCATGACCTGATGATTTCACCTTTTAGCGCCAAGGGAATAAAATACTCTCATAACCTGATGTTGAAACAAATGGTTTTGAGGATTTTCAGCAATTACTTGAGCTCAGCGCCATTGGCAGATTGCGCTAATTTGAGAATAGTCTTGGGAGACAAGTACCAACCTCATCCATCTGGAGACGAATTAAGGGGGGTATTGAAAAAAACTCTTTTTGACGCGGTAGATTCGTCTTTTGGTCTCTCTATCCAGGAGATTAGCAAGTTGGAGAGAATATTAAACATTTAGCCGAGGGGTAGCCTTACCCCTCTTTTTATTTTATCGGCAGTCATTAGACGCGCGAATTGAAAATTGTTATAATATATTCGTATTCATTGTCTATGAATTTATTTGCTATTTCCGGAATTACGGGGGTCGCCACCAGCGCTTTGATGGCCACGTTGATGTTCGCCCGCGGGAAAAATAAAACCCATTTTATTTGGGGATTTTTTTGCGTTTCGGTGGTTATCTGGGATTTTGGAGTATTTGAACTGGCAAGGACAATTAATATTTCTATGGCGCTTTTTTGGTGGCAAATCGGGACATTGGGAATGACTTTTATACCGGTAATTTTCAATCATTTCGTGTACATTTTTTTGGGGATAAAGAACAAGCTGCTGATCTACTCTTCTTATCTTATTGCTATCGCGTTTTCCTTATTATTGTTTATCCAGCCGGCGGATATTCTCTCAATGAGATGGACGTTCGGCCAATTCTATTATAATTATGACGCCGGCCCGTTTTATATTGCCTTGACCATTTTTTTCTTTATGATGATCGGCTGGGGCCATTATAAATTAATTAGGGCTTACAATGATTCTTCCGGTCTTAAAAAGGTGCAGATAAAATATTTTTTTATCGGCACTCTGGTGGGTTTTTCCGGCGGCAGCTTTAATTTTTTGCCGGCCTACGGAATATATTTTTATCCGATTCTCAATTTCACCATCGTCCTTTATCCCCTGATCATCGGTTACGCGATCATCAAACACCGGCTGCTGGACATCAGGATCGTCATCCGCAGTTTTTTCATCTATCTCAATGTTCTGCTTTTTTCCTACTTGCTTTTTTATGTCTTTGTCTTGGCCAGCCGGCTTCTTTTCAACGGCGCGTTCCGAATCGAATTCTATTCCGCCGACTGGCTGCTGATTCCGCTGCTTGTTTTGGCGGTTTATCTGCTCGATGGCATCTCCAAAAAGATCGCCAATAAATATTTATTTTTCGGTTTATACAATTATCAATCGACGATCAATAATCTTTCCAAGAAATTGAATAATTATATCGACCTGAACAAGATCATCAACTCGATCGTCAATACCATCGCCAAGACTATGCCGGTCGATCATGCCGGCGTTTTATTGGTTAGCGGGGATAAGGAACGGCTGAAATTTCAAGTGGCTAAGGTCGTCGGTTTCGGCGGCAAAAAAGCTTTGCTTTTGGCGCGCGATCCGTTTTTAATGAAATACCTGCAGACTTCGCCGCAGCCTTTGGTTACCGAAGAATTGGCGGCGAGCGTCGCGGACGGCCAGCATAAAAAAAGCGAGAGTTATCGCGAGCTAAGCGCGTTGCTCGAGCAAAGCGGGGTTTCGCTGTGTCTGCCGCTTTTAAGCAATAACAAGTTGATCGGGTTGATCATTCTTGGCTTGAAACTTTCCGGCGACGCTTACTCGCAGGAAGATTTGCAGCTCTTGAGCACCTTGTCTTATCAGGCCGGAATCGCCATCAGCAATGCCCAGTTTTACAAGACGGTCAAGGATTTCAATTTGGTGCTGCAGAAAAAAGTCGATCAGCAGACCCGGGAATTGCGCGCCAGGGCGAAAATCCTGCAAGCGCAGAATGTCAAATTGAACAAACTGTTGGAAGTCAAGAACGAATTTTTGCGCCTGGTCAATCATCAGCTTAACACGCCGATTTCGATCATTAAGAACGCCGCCTATATGATGGAAAATAAAAAATTCGATGAAGTCAAGGGAATAAGTTTCATTAATGAAGGCGTCCGGCGGATGGAAGGAGTTTTGAAAGATTTCTGGGATGCCTTTGCCGTCGAAGGCGAAGGGATTAAGCTGAACTTCGTGAAAACCGATTTGGCGGCGCTGATAGATAAATTAGCTGATGATGCCCGGCGATTAGACACCGCCAAAAATAAAGGATTGGAAATAAAGATTGTTCGTTCCGATTCATTGCCGTCGGTAAAAACTGATCCGGTGCAATTATCCCAGGTCATCAGCAATCTTTTGGACAATGCCATTGCTTATACTCCGGCCGGTTCGATAATTTTTTCGCTCAGGATTGCCAAGAATAACTTTGTCAAAGTTTCGATCACTGATTCGGGCTACGGGATGGATAAGAATGAAAAAAAGCGGATTTTTGAAAAGTTTTATCGCGGCGACCGGGCCAGGCAGTACCGTCCGGGCGGCTCAGGCTTAGGCTTGTATATCGCCCAAAAAATCATTAGAGCCAATGGCGGAATTTTGAAATTGGAAAAATCCGAAGTCGGCAAAGGAACGACCTTCAGTTTTACCGTGCCGATCTGGAAATAAAAAAATATCCTCTCGACCTGCCTGCCGGCAGGCAGGAAGGGGTGGACGGCCTCCTGATGCGACGGCCTGCCCCGAGCTTGTCGAAGGGGGTGTGTAAGTTATTTAAAGCAAGTCGTTGGTTAATTGGTTGATTGGTTGCTTAGTTGCAGTAAAGTCAGCTTTAAAAATTATCAAAAATCCGTAGTTCGCGCTACGGATTTTTTTTGAGATAGATTCTAATAAGCAAATTGTAAATTATTTTCATCCTTCCAGGGGAGCGCATTGCCATCTTCTTTTCCTATTGCAGCATCCTGAAACAAGGTTTTATATTTTAGAGTATATTTTTCCGTTTGTAAATCCAATATATAAACGGCAACCGGCACACCGTCCGCAAAAGCATAGTCACTGGGATCTTTTTTATTAATAACGTCGTTAACCATAACCATAGAGGCTGCTTTTGTTCCTTTGGGTGATATTGTCCAATATTGATAATTATGTTTGCCGGTTGGCGGCAAAGCATAATTTTTTTTATCTCCGCTTATTAAATTTATAACGACATATTTGTCATCCTTCTGAAAGCCGGCTATAATAAAATTACTGTTAAAACTCGGACTGCTGATTCCTTCCGCAAGCAGTGATATTTCATGAGAAGACAAATTAAAACTGTAAAGACTTTCATTTATACCGGGTAAATCGCTGGATTGAATGAAGAAATAAGCATAGTCGTTATTGCCTCCCATCACAGCCCCTTCGGCGCCGATCAATTCGGTAGTCCCGGTTGCCAGAATTTTAAACGCTTCATCTTTGTAAAAAGTTTTTATCCCAAATGTTGAATTATGAATCGTAGATTTTCCGTCGTAATTAAAATCAATACTTAAATCACCGGCTTTCAATCGTTGAGTAATCACATTAGTAGTCGATGCTGTTAAATTTTTTGTTATTGCAGAAGTATTGGCAACCTTCTTAGTATTAAAAGCTGATAATATTAAAATAATAAAAAGCAATCCGACGACACAAATTAATATTAATTTTTTTTTCATAGAATAAAAATATCTAAATTACTTTATTTCATAGTAAAGGGCGTTTTTTTCGAACGCCCTTTCGATAATTGATTACTACCCGCTTAATTTATATGATAAATCGTATATCTGTTTCCGGCCATGCTGCCAAAGGCAGAATATGTTACGTAGTGAAGGCTGACAAAATTTGGGTTATGCTTGTAATCCCAATTACAGTCTAACCAGGTCATGCCGCAGGCATCTGTGCTAAAAACAAAAGCGGTGTGCGGACTGGTTGACCCATCGGAAAAAATCAACTTCATTTGAATAATGTCCATGAATTTAACATTTTGAATCATAGTTGATCTGCCGTTGATGTTTCCACAAATCCAATCATTGTTCGCATTCCAGGAATACTCATTGCTCGCGGTTGATGGAATTGTTAAACCGCTCGCTTTCAACACCCTGTCCTTAACCCATTCCTTGCATGACTTTCCGGTATAACAAGTGTAATTAAGCAACGCGATATTGCAAAGGTAATTATCTTTCGCTGATTGCGGTGATAATTTATTCCAGGCCAATATGGCCGCCGTTTGACATTGGCACGGCACTGACGCCATTGTATTCGTTGCCGATTCTTTACCGCTATTAACAGGATTGTTGCCGCATCCTAAAATAGCAGACGACACTGCAAGAAAAACGAGAAGATACTTTTTCATGGCCAGTCCTTCTGTTAATGAGTTGATGATTCAATGACATAACAATAGTAATCAATTTTTAAAAGAACGATCATAAAGAACGGAAATTAACTGGTATTCGCTTTCATCTCAATCTCCTTGTTAAGATTATACGATTAAATTACGGATATTAACAGGGTAGCAAAAAAAAAACGATTATTGTCAATCGTCGGCCAAAATTTTGCCGCCAATAAAAATCCGCGGCTTAAACCGCGGATTTTATTTATGCTACATGCTATATGTTATCTGATACCTGACCAATTATTTTACGCTTAAGAGAACTTTATTTTCCACACCCAGGTCGATCGTCACTTTGTCGCCGTCTTTGATTTTGCCTTCGATTATTTCCAACGACAATTCGTCAAGAATTTTATTTTGGATTAGGCGCTTTAATGGCCGGGCGCCGTAAGTGATGTCAAAACCTTCGTCAGAAAGCATTTTTTTGACTTTAGCGCTGATTTTAAGAGTGATATCTTTGTTGCGCAAACGATTCTGGACTTTGGCTAATTCCAAATCGACGATCCGTTCCAGGGCGGCTTTATCGAGGGAATGGAAGACGACGATTTCATCAATACGATTCAAAAATTCCAATTTAAAATGCTCGCGGAGTTTTTTGTCGATCTGCTCCTTCATATCCTTGAAGCCGATTTCGCGTTCGCTTTTGCCTTCTTCGGAATCGCGGAAACCGATGGAGAATTTTTTGATGATTTCGTTACCCAGATTGGAAGTCATAATGATGATCGTGTTTTTGAAATTGACCATCCGGCCCTTGGAATCGGTGATGCGGCCGTCATCGAGAATTTGCAGCATAATGTTGAAAACTTCCGGATCGGCTTTTTCCATTTCATCAAAGAGAACGACCGAATACGGGCGGCGGCGGATCTTTTCCGTCAATTGGCCGCCTTCTTCATGGCCAATGTAACCCGGCGGCGAGCCGATGATTTTGGCCACCGAATGCTTTTCCATATATTCGCTCATATCGACGCGGATCAAGGCGTTCTCGTCATCGAACATAAACTGAGCCAAGGCCTTGGCTAACTGGGTTTTGCCCACGCCGGTCGGACCGACGAACAGGAACGAGCCGATCGGACGGCCTTCTTCATTGATACCGGCGCGAGAGCGGCGGATGGCATTGGCGATCGCGGTGATCGCTTCGTCCTGGCCGACGACTTTTTTCTTTAGCTCATCTTCCAAATGCGTTAATTTCTGCGTTTCCGATTCAAGCATTTTGGAGAGGGGAATGCCGGTCCAGCGAGCCACCACCTTGGCGATATCTTCCTCATCAACCTCTTCTTTTAAAATCGATTGGCCGCTTTTTTGGATTTCCGAAAGTTCTTTTTCGTTCTTTTTGACTTCTTTTTCCAAAGCCGGAATCTGGCCATAGCGGATTTCGGCGACGCGCATCAAATCGTCCCCGCGGCGTTCGGCAATTTCCGATTGGATTTTCAATTCGTCGATTTTCCTTTTTGATTCGCGAATTTTAGAAATCGCGCTTTTTTCGTTTTTCCAGTGCAATTCCAGCTGATTGGCTTTCTCTTTTAATTCTTCAAGATTTTTATTAAGTTCGGTCAGCTCGGCTGAATTTTTAACTTCTTTCCCTTTGGTCAATCCCATCTTAGTGATTTCCAGGCGGCGGATTTCTTTTTTCATTTTTTCCAGATCTTCCGGCGTCGAATCGACTTGCATCCGCAAAGCCGAAGTCGCTTCGTCGATCAAATCGATCGCTTTGTCCGGCAAAAATCGGTCGGTAATATAACGGACGGAAAGTTTGGCGGCGGCGATCAAAGCCTCGTCGGTAATCCGGATGCCGTGATGGACTTCGTATTTTTCCTTGATGCCGCGCAAAATATCGATCGTATCCTCGACGGTCGGCTCGGTAACATAGATCGGCTGGAAGCGTCTTTCCAGCGCCTGATCTTTTTCAATATATTTTTGATATTCTTTGGTGGTGGTGGCGCCGATGGTGCGGATGCGGCCGCGGGCTAGGGCTGGCTTTAACATATTAGAAGCATCCATCGCGCCCTCGCTTGCTCCGGCGCCGACTAAAGTATGCAATTCGTCGATAAATAAAATCACGCCGCCATCCTGCGATTCAATTTCCTTGATAACGGCCTTTAATCTTTCTTCAAATTCGCCGCGGAATTTCGCGCCGGCGATTAAAGCGCCAAGATCAAGTGAAACTATTTTTTTATCGCGCAAGTTTTCCGGCACGTCATTGGCGATGATTTTTTGGGCCAAGCCCTCGACAATCGCGGTTTTGCCCGTACCGGCATCACCGATCAAGACCGGATTATTTTTGGTGCGGCGGAGTAAAACCTGCATGATGCGGCGGATTTCCGTGTCGCGTCCGATTACCGGATCAAGTTTTTTAGTTCTGGCCAATTCGGTAAGGTCGACCGTGTATTTTTCCAGGACGCGGTATTTCACTTCCGGGTCGGGTTCGGTAATTTTTTTATTGCCGCGCAATTCGGTGAGAATTTTTAAAATATTTTCATAGGCCAATCCGGCTTGCAATAATATTTCCTGCGCCAAAGTCTTGATGCCGATCAAGGCCAAGAGAATATGTTCAGTGGAAATAAATTCATCTTTCATCTTGTCCGCTTCTTTTTTGGCGCGCTCTAAGACAAAAGCCGCTTCGGCCGAACACGAAACCGTGCCTACGCCGCCTTCGCCAAACGGGCTCGTTGAGCGGGTGGCGGATTTACGCAGTTTCTCGATTGCGTTAAAAACATCGTCGCGGACTTTGTCCGGATCAATTTCCGCCTTTTCCAGAATCGGCTTGACCAGGCTCTCGTCCTGATCCAAGAGGGAAGCGAGCAGATGCAAAGCTTCGATATTCTGCTGGCCGTATTCTTGAGCGATGATCTGCGCGTTGATGATCGCTTCCTGGGACTTGGTCGTGAATTTATTGAACATATTTTTATCAAATAAAAAATAAAAAAGAAAAAATTAATTAGGTCATTAGCACTCGGAATAGGGGAGTGCTAATCTAAATATAGCGCAGCAGCGATACAGTGTCAATAGGATTTGACATTAATTGACAAATTGTCTATTATTACGGCAGAAAATTTCGCTCTTCTTTAAAACATACAAAGGAGTCCATGGTATGGCCGAAACAGCGGGAAACATTATTTATCAAACCGGCAATGTCAGGCTCGACAACGGTCTCAACCGAATCAATCGAAAAATCACGGAAAAACGTGAAACATTCGGCCCGGAAGATCTTGGTTTTATTGTTTTTTTGATTCGAGAAAAGCTTGGTTGTGAAAAATGCCGCGATACGTTGCTTCGCCTCTATTTGCACCTTAGTCATGGACGAACTTCGCTTCATGGCGCGGAATGGTCCATTCTTGGATTGCTTCTAAAAAACAAAGTAGCAATAGGAATACCAGAGTTGCAAGCTATTCCGTCCGGCGGAGGTTGATTTGTTTTGAAGTCATAGCGCCCGCTTGCCGATATTTTTGGCAAGCGGATTTTTTTTCGATTGGCAAACTTTTACTTAGCGGTTATAATGAAAATATGGAAACAATCTCGATTTTAGGAGTGAGAATCTCAAATTTGGATCGGGCGGCATTGCTGGCCAAGGCCAAGGAATTTTTGGCTGATGATAAACAGCATTTTATCGTCACGCCCAATCCGGAAATAATTTTGGCCGCCAGCCGCGACGAAGAGCTCTTTTATATTTTAAACAGCGCGGATTTGAGTTTGGGCGACGGCATCGGCGTCAAGCTGGCCGGTTGGCTCTCCGGCAAAAATATCAAGCGCGTTACCGGCGCGGAATTCAGTTTCGATTTGCTGAATCTGGCAACAACGGAAAAATTAAAAGTCGGCGTGCTGATCTGGAAAAAAGGCTTGTCGAAAAAAACCGAAGTCGAAAACGCCTTGCGCGCCAAATATCCCGGTCTGGAATTTATCGTCGAAGCCGTCGAGCGCGACGCGGCAGCGCTGCCTCAGGGCGACTTCATCGATTTCGCTCCGGCGATAATTTTGGTCGGTCTGGGGTTTCCTTATCAGGAAAAATTTATTTTTCATCAGTTAAAAAATATTCCCGCGGCCAAAATAATGATGGGCGTGGGCGGGACGATTGATTTTCTTACCGGCCGACGGCGTCGCGCGCCGGA
>DATJQC010000079.1:0-13906 GCA_035506055.1 Candidatus Nanoarchaeia archaeon
CCGGTAACAGATAAAAAAAATAACCAGGCCGATCAGCACCACCAGCAGCTGCCGTTTGAAAAAATAATCGGTTTCTCCGTAACGGGCATAGGCCACTGCCGCCGACGCCGAAGAAAGGAAGACCAGTCCCAGCACGAGCATCAGCCCGATCAAAACCAAAAGTTTTCTGTCGGGCTGATGCGAAGTTGAAGTACTTTTATTCCTAATCGGATGGCCGACCTTGAACATTGATCATGATGCGAATACTACAAATTTTTCGCGAATACCTGCCTACCGGCAGGCAGGCCGCGAATATTTTAACGAATTATAATTCGGTTCGCGGAGTTCGTAGTATTCGCTTATAATTCGTTGTATTCGTATTATATAACTAAAATTTAATATCCAGAAAAAATATCGCCAGCCCGACGGCCGCGGCCACGCCGGCGATCATCCAGAAGCGCATCACGATCTTCGGCTCGGACCAGCCGATTGCCTGGAAATGATGATGAATCGGAGCGGAACGAAAAACCTTTTTGCCGTGACGCAATCTTTTCGATGTCATTTGGATAATCACTGACAGCGATTCGATCACGAAAATGAATCCGACCAACGGCAAAATAAAGGCGCTATTGGTCAGCAAGGCGATCACGCCCAAAGTTATCCCCAAACTCATCGCTCCGGTATCGCCCATAATAAACCGGGCCGGAGTAATGTTGAACCAAAGAAAGGCGAGCAAGGCGCCGATGATCACGCCGCAGAAAGCGGCCAAATCATATCTGCCCAAAGCGAAAGAAATGACGGCAAAGGAAGCGAAGGCGATTAGGAGCGTGCCGCCGGCCAAGCCGTCCAGGCCGTCGGTTTCATTGACGGAAAAAGCGGTGGCAACGATAACGAAAATGAAAAACGGAATATACCAGGCGCCAATTTCCAAATTTTTCCAAAAGGGAATATGCAAAGTCGTCCAATCCAATTTGAAATAAAACCAGGCGGCGCCGAGCGCGGCGATCACCGTATAAATCAGTAGGCGGTGTTTCATCCGCAAACCGCCCTTGCCCTGGCCGCGGATATCCAGCCAATCATCGAACAAACCGACCAGAGCGCTGAAGATCAAAATCACCAAAGGCAGAAGCGTTTCCGGACGCGAGAAAAAATTCAGCGCGGTTAAACCGGGGAAAATCATTCCTAACAAATAAAAAAATCCGATGAAGACGAGCAAGGTGCCCCAAATCAAAATCCCGCCCATCGTCGGCGTGCCGGCCTTATGCAAATGCAGCGCCGTAAAAATCGGCGTGTTACCGTTATTGCGGATTTGCTTGCCCATCTTATATTTATACAAAAAATGGGTGAGGATCGGCGTACAGGCGAAAGCGAAAATAAAAGACAGCGAGGTTAACAATAATATTCGGACTAATTGTAGCGCAGACATGGTCTTTCACGCAGCATGCAACAAGTAACATGTAACATGATGCTGGTTTAAAATTTTTACTTAAAAAATATTTTTAACAAAGAATTATTTTGACCGCGCAAGGGTTAGCTTGCGACATGATACATGCTACTTGATACATGTTTCCTGCTACCTAAAGTTCATCCAGTAAATCGGGCCAAGGGCCAGCGAGAGAAAAACATTGACCAGCGCCGCCGTGGCCAGGAGCAAATGGGCGATTAACTTGAAATTTTTATTTTTCAAGAAAATGAAGAGGAGCGCGATATCAAGGACGCTGACGAACAGGCCAAGCAGCGGGATCATATATAATTTGCGGGCGTCGCCCACCAGATCAATGCCGAAATCAACCGTAAAATGAAGGATGGTCAAACTATCGCCGACCCGCCGCGCGAACAGCCAGACAAAACCCCAAAGCGAAAGATTCTGCAGCAATAAAATTATCAGATAAATCCGGATAAAAAGCAGGCTGAAAACTTCCGACCAATTATAAGCAACTTTGCCTTTGAGCAGATCGAAATAATGATAAATTTTGGACAAACCCAGCATAATGTAATCCGCCAAAGTCGGAGCCGCGCTACGAATGCGGCACATCCTAATTATATTAAAACGATTAACTATTGATGTTTTAATTTTACCCGCTATTTAGGCTTTTGCCAACTTGAGCAATTCATCAATATAATCCGGCGGAACCCAAGACTCCTGCTTGGCTCTGATGCTTTCAAGCTCTTCCTTGTCTTTAATAATTTCCGCAATTTTTTTCGCCAAGTCATCGGCGTTTCCCGGTTCGAATAAAATTCCGCCGGCGGCTTCGAGCAATTCGGTGATGCCGCCGATTTTCGCGCCAATAACAGGCAGGCGAGAGGCGATCGCTTCGTAAATTACCGTCGGCGAATTTTCATAGCAGAGCGAGGGCACGATCAAACAATCGGCGGCAAGCATTAATTCTCTCACCTCGTTTTCATTTTTCCGCCCTAAAATTTTAATTGCAGCCTTGCCCTCGGCTAGTCTTTTAATCTCCTCAAGTTTCGCACCTCCGCCAACTACAATCAATTCGGCCGCGGGATTTTCTAACAAAATTTTTGAAAAGGCAGCGACTAAAAAATTAACGCCCTTATGCTCTTCAATCTGACCGACATATAAAAACGAAAAACTATTCCGACCAATTTTTAATTTTTCATTTTTAATTTTTAATTGATTAAAGTAATTCGGTAAAACGATTTTTGCTGATTTTTCAAAAAATCCTTTTTTTTCATGTTCCCGCAAAAGCCAAGCCGAAGGCGAAATGACCGCGGCCGGCAAAACGATCAGAGCGCGCGTGATCGCCTGGTAAATTTTCGCCGGCAGAGTGTCGATCATTTTTTCCTTTGCCCAAATCATCAAGCCGGATGGATGCAGGAGCTGGATATCGTGCAAAGTATGAATGTGTTTTATTTTCATCTTCCTCAATAATCTCGGCAGTAAATAGCCGATGCCTTGCAGATTATGCGTGATAACCAGATCGGGTTTTTTATCCGCCAAAAATTTTTTTATTTTTTTCGCGTTAACAAAATTCACCAAATCCCAAAGATGCCAGAAAAATCTCACTGCCAGCGGATATTTTTCCAGATTATAAAAAATCGAAGGCAAATAATAAATTTTGTCTGTCCGCGACTCGCTCGGCGCCGTGGCAATGACAAAAACCTCGTGGCCGGCTTTCGCCAAGCCTTCCACCGTTTTTTCCGCGATCCGTTCCGCTCCGCCGCGCGCCCAGGGAGAATAAAGATTATTAATAATTATTATTTTCATACCTTAATAATAGTTAAATTAATTTCTTACATTTTCTCAATTTCTTCAACTAATCTTTGGGAAATCTTTTCCTGCGAATATTTCTCCTCCGCCAATCTTCTCGCCGCTTTGCCCATTTCCGCGCAACGCGCCGGATTATTCATTAAAAATTCTATTTTTTCTTTCAAATCGTAAACATTGCCCGGCCGAGAGAGCAAGCCTTCAGCGCCGGCGGTAAAAACTTTCCGCACGCCGGGAAGATTCGAAGCGATTACTGGCAGGCCGGATGCCATTGCTTCCAGGAGGACGATGCCGAAAGCCTCGCCGCGATTAACCGAAGGCAGAATTAGACAATCGGCGGCCTGATATTTTTTCGGCAAATCTTCATCAGAAACTCGTACGGAAAAAATAATTTTCTCGGCAATGCCGAGTTCGCGCGCGCGATTTTCATAATCGGCGCGCAAATCGCCGTCGCCGACTATTTCCAATTGCCAATCTTTTATTTTTTGTTCCCCTATCTTTGCGGAGTCAACCATAACACACCCCGCCTCGCCGGGCTCGGCACCCACTCCCTGCCTGCCGGCAGGCAGGTCAAGAGGGGAATTTTTAATTTTTGCCAGCGCTTCCAGTAAAATATTTACGCCTTTGAAATAATGGGCTTTGTCCAGACCGCCAACAAAAAGTATTCTAAAAATTTTTTCTTCGGGCGATGTTGCGCCAAAATATGGCGAAGTGTCATCATTGGACTTGGCCGGCTGGAATTTTTCTGTGTCAACGCTGAAAGGAATTTCTTTGATTTTTGTCCCGTCGCAGTCTCCGCCACGGGACTGCGACGTTAACGCCGCCAAAATCAGCGGCGGCATACTTGCCTCGGCATAATCTCGCGAAGCGCAAACGATTAAATCGGCTTGCCGGAATAAAGACGGAGCGATTAACCGCGAAGGCCAAGACAAAAATTTTAATAACGGCGAGGAAAATTCCGGCTCCATATGAAAATGAATAATTAGCTTGACTTTGTTTTTCCAAATAAATTTTTTCAAGAACCAGATTATTTCGGCCGCGCCGAAAAATGGATAATGCAAATAAGCCAAGTCGAAATCGCGCAAACGCCAAAATAATTGCGGCATCAGACCGCCATTGCCGAGTTTGGGAAACGCCTTGGGATAAATTACTTTTGTCATTTCCTCGCGATTACTACACGCCCCGTCTCGCGCGGCGCGAGCCACCCCTCTTGATAGAGGGGAATTTTTCGACTGCAAAACAAAAGTTATAACATCATGGCCGGCCGATGATAAAACGCGCGCCGTTTCCCGCGCGCTCGTGCCGATCCCGCCGCGATCGGGCGGATAAACGCAAACAATCTGGGCGATCTTCATGGATTCATCCGCGCCACCACGAATGGCGCTCGTACGAATTAGTTAAAATGATTCATCGGCCGCGCTATCCCGCCCTGGCGGGACAGCTCATCCGAATTAGTAATAATAAACGCGAATACCGCGAACGATGCCTTTACATCCTTTCTTTACCGAACAGCCATCTCTGCCAAAGATAAGCGATGATGAACACAACCGCCGCCGCCAGAATATCGGCCAAACCGACGCTTTTATTGGCGAGGAAAGCAAGCAGCAGAACCGCCGCCGGAATCAAAAAAAGAAACGCGTCGCTCTTCAGCTTATCGATAAAAGTGAGGCGCAAGTTCAGATCCAAATCCCCCTCCCTTTCTTTTTTCTTTTCTTTCTCGCGCCAGAATTTGAGATTAATAAGGAAGATTATCCCTAAAATCGCCAGCGGCGCCAATGATTCGAGCACGCGGCGGAAATTCTCGAAATTATCGCCGGCGATAAAATAAAGAATGGCCAGACCGATAATGACGATGGCGAAAATAAAATTGATAAAGTCGATTAGGATGTCTTTGGCTCGCATCTGATTTTTTAAAAATTATCCGGCAATTCCTTGGCCGCTTTCTTTTCGTCCAAGGCCAATTGCCGGACGAGTTTGGTAATATCTTTGTCCATTTTCTCCAGCTTCAAGCGCATTCGAAAATTCATATAAAACAAAACTGCCACCGCCGCGTAAAGGATGATCTGGATGCCGGAAGCGGAAAAACCCAACATGCCGGCCAAACGATCCAAATCTTTGACAAAGACGACGCCAGAGGCGGCGATCAGCCAGAAAACCAGCCAAAAAATAAATTCATTGGCGGAAACCCCGTTCCGCTTTTTAAGAATAAGCAGTCGGAAAACAAAAAATACAATAATAATTAGAGCGATGATTTGTTGTAACATAAATATCAATTTTAAATTTTCCCTGCCTGCCGGCAGGCAGGAATTTTGAAATAATTTTTTAATGACATAATTTTAAAAATTTAAAAATTAAATCATTTCAAAATTCAAAATTAATAATTCATTCCATAAGCTTTGCCAGTAATAAATCCTTAATTATCCGCACTCCTCCGCCGAAGCGCTGGCCGAAATCGTCATAGCGCACCGTGATCGGCACTTCGACGACGCGCGATTTATTTTTGAAAACTTTGGCGATGATTTCCGAGCAATGGGCCATGCCATCCTGGTTGATCCTGATTTTTTTCCAAACCGGAGCGGTCGCGGCGCGAAAACCGGATTGCGGATCCGACAAGACAACTCCGAAAAGCAGAAAATTGACCAGCCGCGCGATCGGCATGAATATTTTTTCCTTCCGCCAGGGCAGGCTGGTCTTCTTTTCCAAAAACCGCGAACCCAAAGCCACGTCGGCCGATCCGGAAAGCAGCGGCGCCAAGACCGCCGGAATATCGGCGGCGGAAAATTGGCCGTCGGCATCGAAATGAAAAATAATATCCGCGCCTTGGCGCAGCGCGTATCGATTGCCGGTTTCCAGCGAAGCTCCTTGGCCGCTATTTACCGGATGCCGCAAAACTTTGGCTCCGGCGGCGCGCGCCAGCTCGGCCGTCCGATCAGTTGAACCATCGTCGACCACGACGACTTCCTCGACCAACGGTTTGATCTTTATGACAACTTCGCCGATGGTTTTTTCCTCATTTAGCGCGGGAATAATGCAAAAAATTCTCATATTTGATCGAATCCGAATAACTTATCGAGTTTATCATTAATCACCGGCTAAAATCAAGGCTGATCCGGCCGGTCATTTGCCGTTGACGGCCTTTCTGGTAAGCGGGCCGAAGTAGCCGACGGCCGGTTTGATACGGTTGGCTTTTTGGAATTTGGCCAGAGCGCTTCGGGTCAGAGCGCCGAATTTGGCAGTTTCTTTGCCGGGCGAGCCAGGGCCGGATTTGGCCAGGATGAAACCGCGGGCATTCAGGAATCGCTGAAGTTGTTGGACATCGGCGCCGACCGAACCGAGCGAAAGATTGCGGGAAAAAATATATTTAGCGGCCGACTTTTCAGCCGCCGGAGTCGATATTGCCGGAACTGCGGCTGGCGAAGCCGTCGGATTAGTTTGCGCCTGGGCTGGAGGAATATTTAATATTGATTTGATCGTCAGCTCGACGCGATTGTTAAAGAGGCCGGCGAAAGTTATCGCCAGATCATTGATCTGGTCGCCGTCAAGATCGAGATTGATCGTCTGGCCTAATTTGAGAGTCAGCTTCTGCGGAACGGATTGGATGGTAAATTGGATGGTGTCGGTGAGCAAATCAAGGCTATTCATAATGAGCTGATGCGATTGCGTTCCGCCGCCGCTGGCTATGATATCAAAATTGGCGGCGGAATTTACGTAAGTGAGATAATTGGTTCCGGCCGCCGTAATCGTGCCGATATTGCCGGATTGATTAAGGCTAACCGTTTGAGTAGCGGCTCCGGAACCGACAATGGGCGGCGGCGAAGAAACGCCGCTTCCGGACCCTACGATCTCCGTGAACAGGGCGCTGACATTGATATCCGCTTTTACGGCGGAGTCAAGGCGCGGGTTGGCCGCGGAATCGTCGCTCCATTGGCTGAATTGATAACCGGAATAAGGAACAGCGGCGACCGCCGAACCGGCGGCGCCGCCGCCGACGACCTGCGTCGTCGAACCGGTCAGCGAACCATGGAGACCGGCCGAATAATTCAAGGAAAAACACTTAACCCGCGCGTCGGCCGTCGCTGAATTGTTAGCATAGTCGGAATCGATCAGCCAGGAAGTTGATTCTTTGCCGAAAATAATATAGATGCCGCCGGTGATCGACCCGGAGGGCGGGATGCCTTTGGCGACGACGAAATCGTCATAGCCGTCGCCGTTGAGATCGCCGAAATTCTTCTCGCGATCAATCCCACAATTCTGAAGATTATCTCCGGCTTGGTCGCCATGCCAATAGGCATCGGCCGCGTTATCGATATTGACATCCTTCAACCAGCCAGCTTTTTCCCCAAAAAACAAATAAACATCGCCGCGAGTCGTGTTGGTATCCAAATCATCGACGAGGAAATCGGCATAGCCGTCGGTGTTGGCATCGCCGACCGCGTAAATGTCGTTTAAATATTTATTATTAGCATCGCCGTAATACGAGGAATCGGATGAAGACGCGGCGCTGACATCTTTGGTCCAGCCGGTCTTTTTGCCGAAGACGACATAGGCCTTGCCGTTTTTGGCATAAACCTCCTGGTTGTGCGAACCGATCAGACCAAGATCGTCGATGCCGTCGCCGTTGACATCGCCGATATTTCTGATCATACTCAATTTGCTGTCATAGCCGTCGCCCAAGAAAGAAGCGCCCGAGACAGTCTCGATGCTTTCGTTATTTTGCCAGCCGGTTTTTTTGCCAAAGATTATGTAATCTTTGCCGGCGGCATAATTAACTTGATTGTGAAAATAAGAATTAAGGCCGATATCGTCAATGCCGTCGCCGTTGACGTCGCCGAGCGGCAAAGTGCCGTATCCGCCCAGATAATCTCCGGAAGCTTCCTCGGTAAAAGAAGCGCTGGAAGTCGAATACGGACCAGGAGTTGTCTTGCCGAAAAAAATTTCGTCCACTGCGTTAAGCCCGCTTAAAGCATTGGCTAACATAAAATCATCAATGCCATCGCCATTGATATCGCCCAAAGCCGAGAGTCCGCCATGCGGCGCGGCGCGGAAAGAAAAAGTCGAAGAAGCGGCCGGTTCAATCCCGGCAGTCCAGCCAGCGCTATTGCCATAGATGATAAAAGGGTCGTTGCCGGGATCGCCGGCGCTGATATCGCCTAATCCATCGCCGTTAACATCGCCTACTTTGTTCACAAAAGATGTATTGACAAAAGTGCCGGCAAAAATATCGGACGAACTGGCGAGATCAACGCTCGCGGGCCAATTGGTCTTCCGGCCAAACACGGCCCAGGTCAAAAAATCATTCGGGTCGCTTATGTCCATCTGGCTGCCGCCGTCAAAAACCAGATCATTGATGCCGTCGCCATTGATATCGATTGTATTTACGCCATCGGTACCCGTAAACGAATAAGCGGTATTGTCAAAAAAATTGGTGGCGTTGGCGGCATTATTAATCGGCTCATTCTTTTGCCAACCGGTCGGCTGGCCGAAAACGACGTATTCCGAACTGCCGCCGGAACCGTTAGCCAAAGTTGCCAAGCCAAAATCGTCAAAACCGTCGCCGTTGATATCGCCGAGCGGATGAAGGCCGAAGCAGCCAAGCATGCCGCCCGCCACGGAATCAAAATATGAAGCATCGGCCGTGTCGCCGATATTTTGATTTTTCGGCAGCGCGATCGGCGTCGAGGTCGGGGTAAAGCTGACGGTCGTGACCGGATCAGTAATACTGACGCAGGTGTCAGCCGGAACTTGGGCGGTGATGGTGAGCTTGGCGTGAGCGTTGGCGGAAAGATTGCCGATAGCCCAGGCGCCGGTGGTCTCGTTGTAGACGCCTTGCGAAGAAGAAGAGGTTTGATAAGTAAATTGATCGGGGATCTTAGCATTGGCGGCGACAACGCCCGGAGCGGTGGAGGTGCCGGTGTTGGTGACTAGATATGTATAGGTGATGGTTTCGCCGGGTACTGGCGCGGAATCGCTCACCGTTTTAGAGATCGAGAGATCAGTGGCATGGGGCATTTTGCGAATAACGCGGAAGTTGGGAGAATAATAGCGGTCGTTAATGCCGTTGCCCTGGGAACTGAACACCCAATCGTCGAGGACTGCCTTGGCGCCGCTTTCGATTTTGGTGACAGTGACGGGCGAAACGATGCTGTCGGAAGGATCCCAGTATTTATCCGGCTGGCCGTCGTTATCAGTGTCGAGAAAAAAATCCGTATGGCCGTCCCAGTTGAAATTGCCCGATTTGATCACCGCCGAACTGCCGTCCGGATCGACGAATGTTTCATAGCCGTTAACCAAGTTGCCGTCGTTATTCCGCGCTTGTTCCAGGTTGCCGTCGCCGTCGACATCGGCATAAATGATGCTGGCGGACGCGGCGGCGGGGCGGATGTCCCGAGCCAGCGGGAAAAAAAACGAAAACAAAAATATGAAAATCAGCGAGACGATTTTAATTTTTTTTCCAATGAAAATTCGGTTCATAAAAAATTAATTAAATAATTTTAAAACCGGCTCGAGCGGAATCAGGCCGCCGAGCGCCTTGATCAAGGCGTCTTCGGATTGAGAATACGCTCCTTGTTTGCCGAATTCGCGGCTAAGCGCGGAAAAATGTCCGGTTTTGATCAAATCCTTGACGGCCGGGGTTATTTCCAGAACTTCAAAAATTCCGATCTTCCCGGCTCGAGCGGAATTATGACAACGCGGACAGCCGCGGCTCTGATAAAAAACCAAATCGGCCGGATGGTTTATTTTTCCGGAAATAATTTTATCTTGTTTCAAACGCGGCAATAATTCGGCCAGCGCCAACTTTTTTTCCAGTCGAGCAAGGCCGGCGGCGCTGATCTTTCTTCTGGCCAAACAATAAGGGCAATTTTTATCAGCCATCGTTACGTTGATCGCCAGTTTGGCCGAAACGGAAAATAAAGACAAGGGCGCCCCCAAATCCTGAAAAAAATTAAGCGCCGCCGAAAAATCCGGGGCGGCGACTCCGGCCATAACCAAATGCGCGGCGGCGGCCAAATGAAATGCGGCCTCGGCTGTTTCTCGGTCGCCAATCTCGCTGATCATCGCGGCGTCGATATCCTGGCGCCGCAGGGCGTTAACTGCCGAGCCCCGGCTAAAACCGGCTCGCGGATTGATCCGGCTCTGATTGATTCCGGACAAATCCGCCGCCGGTTCTTCTTCAACGGTAGCAATATTCAATTCCGAATTTTTAATAAAGTTCAACAAGCCATAGAGTACGCTCGTTCGCGCCGCTTCATCATTGCTAATCACCGCCACCAACCCGCGGCCGGCCAGCAGAATTTTTTTGACCGCCGCCAGCGCCCGGGCATCAAATCCCAACCGGCCCAAACCCAATAATTCAAATTTCTCCTTGCGCAAATTAACGATAATTCTTTCGCCGGCTTCGGTGTCATGGACGTTGAGGGAAAAAATTATTTTATAGCCCAAATAATCTTTTTTGAAGCTGCCCCGCGGATGATTACGCGGCTCATCATTCAAACCCGCCATTGATTTTATGCCATCCAGCACGGCCTGTTCCGCCTTGCCCGGCAAGACCAAAGTATCGATCAATTCGCCGCCAGCCCGGAAATTTACCGCCAAATTTTTTCCCCGCGGCTCGAAATAAATTTCTTCGGCCTCGCAGCCGATGGCAAAATTGAAAATCTTGTCGACCAACCTTAAAATCTTGGCATCAGGACTTAAAAATAGTTGTTCTTTAATATTTTCTTTGAGAGATAACATAAAATTTAATAACCAATATTCAATATCCAAACAATATTCCAATATTTTAATATTAAAATTATTTTAATTATTGGTTATTGATTATTGGATATTTTCCCCTATTCCTTTCAGTCCTTTGCTGGCCCGCAATTCAGCGATGGTTTTTTCCAAGCCTTTATTCAGGGTGACGATCGGCAGCCAGCCCAGATTATTCGTCGCCAAGGTGATGTCCGGCAAGCAAAGTTCGGTCATGAAAAAATGCGCGGACTGAAAAACTATTTTGGATTGCGAACCGATCTGGTCGATGATCAGCTGAGCCAGATCCGCGATTTTGACGTCGACATCCGAACCGATATTGAGCGGTCCGACCAAATCCGTTTCCATCATTTTCAGCGCCGCGTCGATCACATCGGAAACATAGCAAAAGGAGGAAGTAAAGCCTTCGTCGCCGTAAATGACCAGATCTTTACTGTCTAAAGCGTTGCTGACAAAATCAGGAATCATTTGATTGTCGCCGAGCGGCATGCGCGGCCCATAAGTGCGGAAGACGCGAATAATTTTAGCATCAATGCCGTACGTCTCTCTGTAAGTATGAATGAAAGTTTCGGCAAACCGCTTGCCTTCGTCGTAACAAGCGCGCTCGCTCAAAAAATCAACGGCGCCGATATCATCTTCTTTGATTTTCGGATTATCCGGACGGCGCGGTCCATAAACCACCGAGGAGGAAAAATGCAATAATTTCGCCTCATATTTTTTGGCCAGATCCAAAACATTTTTAATGACGTATGAATTGGCCAGCAACGTGGCTTCGCAATTTTTTTTAAAATTCTTCGCTGAATTGGGACAAGCCAGATTATAAATTTCCTGGATGCCCTGGAATTGGATCTTGAATTTCTGCAGCGACTGCTCGTTTTCCAGATCAAGCGGCGCGCTCAAATCGTGGCGCAGAAAAGCGAAATCCGGCTCGGCAAAAAGATGGTCGATATTTCTTTCATTGCCGGTGGAAAAATTATCCAGGCAGATCACCTTGCAGGTTTTAATTAATTCATCGCAAAGATGCGAGCCGATGAAGCCGGCTCCGCCGACGACCAGTACGTTCTTCTTCTCAAATATTGCGCGTTTAGACATATATCAGGTAGCAGGTAACATGTAACATTATTACATATCAACTGTATATTAAATTGGTCTCGGCAGAATCTCGCCTCGGATTCTGACGAGACCAAAATATTTAAGCGAGCTTGATGGTTTTTTCTATATTTACCAGAATCGCGCCCTTGGCCGGCAAGCCTTTATTTTCTTTCATATTTTCCACGAATTTTTTCCATTTTCCGCTTTGATGATATTCGGCGCGGCCGATTATTTTATATCCTTGCCATTTTTTATTCCAAACCAGCAAGCAAACGCGGTTATTTTTTCGCAAATCCTTAACCGTCTGATTCATAAAATTATCGGTGATGATTATTTTATCGCCGACAACCTTGGCGCAAGCCACCGCTATGGCGTTTGGCTTAACTTTATCCATTACCGTTGCCGCGACAACCGGATTTTCCTCAATAATATTTTTATTCTGGCGATGTTTTTCATTTTTATTATAAGTTATGCGAATTTGCCGCCGTTTTCGTCAGAGTCCTCGCGGCGAGAAACTCTGACGGAGCCAAACCAACATGCTACATGTTTCATGCTACATGCTACGTGTTGCTCAATTTTTAATGGCAATCGTTCCCACATTCGCCCCGCCGGAAAAAGTCGGATCAAAAGCGTAATAAGATTGAAGGATAATTCCGCTCGGATCAAAAATCCGCACGTGCGGCCCGCCGCCCGGGCCGGCGCCGGTGATTATTTCATCCAAGCCGTCGCCATCCGTATCGCCGGCCGCCACGTTGACCCCGCCGTGAAAACTCTGGTCATAAGCGAAAAATTGGCCTTGTAATCTTCCGCTAAGATCGAAAATCCGAATATGCGGTCCGCCGCCTTTCAAAGGCGCGGTAACGATTTGCTCGAGATGATTGGCCGCGCCGCCGTTAAGATCAGCCACGGCAACATTAACTCCGCCGTGAAAATTTTTATCGTAAGCTAAAAATTGTCCTTTGATTTTTCCGGCCGCGCTGAAAATTTTTACTTGCGGCGGATAGCCCGGACCCGGCCCGGTAACCACCTCGACTTTCCCGTCGCCGTCAACATCTCCCGCGGCAATATTGACTCCGCCCAAAAATTTCGCGTCATAAGCGGTAAATTGATTTTTTAATTTCCCCTGATTATCGAAAATTTTCACATCCGATCTCAAACCCGTTCCGGCCGCCGTCACGATTTCATCTTTTCCGTCGCCGTCAAAATCTCCTGTCGCCACTTTCACTCCGCCGCGATAAGTCGAAGCAAAAGCGTAAAATTGGCTTTTCAATTTGCCGTCGCTGCTGAATATTTTTACCCGGCCGGCAGTTCCCGCGGCCGGCCCGACGACGATTTCAGTCTGATTATCGCCGTCGACATCGCCGGAAGCGGCATAAACTCCGCCGCTGGGATTGGCGTTGAATTTAGCGATTAGCGTTCCATCGGCTTCCGTTTCTTTTACTTGCGCCGCATCGCCGCTGGCCGGGGCAAGCAGCAGCCTTACGCTTTGAGCCTGTTTTTCCCGGACCGCCAAAGAAACAGCGTTCAAGGCATCGACTCGTCCCGTTCCCAATTTTCCTTGATAAAAAGGGTTGAGCTGGTTGATATCATCCGCGCTGGCTAAAAGGATATCTTTGATTTGCTGGGCCTTGGCTCCCGGGCTGGCTCCTTCCAGTAAAGCCAAAACTCCCACCACGACCGGCGTCGCCATCGAAGTTCCCGACCAATAACCGCCGTAATACTGATCAAGATAAGTATTATTAATCTGCTGCGTCGGAGCAAAGACCGCCGTGCTATAAAAACCAACTCCGGGCGCGGCAATATCCACGCACTTTGAACCATAGCTGGAAAAAGGAGCCTTTTGATCGATCGCGTCGG
>DATJQC010000080.1:0-14159 GCA_035506055.1 Candidatus Nanoarchaeia archaeon
AAACAAACCGCGGTCAGCTCTCCAGCTGCCGCGGCTTTTATTTTCCACGAATGAATCCGAAAATCAATAATCCGAATTGTTATGCCAATGCTTTGCTTTTATGTTCTTCTGCTCCGCTGACCGGCCAATTGTCCGCAAGCGCCTTGCACGTCGCGGCCGAATTTGAAACGTTGGACGGTTTCGATGCCTTCGCGTTCCAAAATCTTTTTGAAATTATTAATCACCGCGGGCGGCGAAGTATGATATTTTTGCGTTTCGTTATAAGAAATCAAATTGACCATAAATAATCGACCCAGATTTTCTTTAAGCAAATCTGCCAAACGCTGCGCCTGGGCCGAAGAATCATTGACTTTGTCGAGCATTAAATATTCGATCATCACCTTGCGGTTGGTTTTCTCAATATAGCTTTTCACCGCCTTGAGCAAACTTTTCAACGGATTATTTTTGGCCACCGGCATAATTCGCGCTCGCAACTCATCGTCCGGCGCGTGCAGTGAAAGCGCCAGATTTATCTGCAACGGTTCGTTGGCCAACTTTTTAATGCCGTCGATGATGCCGACGGTGGAGATGGAAATTTTCCGCGCTCCGATATTGAAAGTTTCCTTATCATTCAAAAATCTGACCGCTTTCATCACCTCGTCGTAATTCAACAACGGCTCGCCCATCCCCATAAAAACGATGTTGGATACTCTCTCATTCCCCTCCCCGGGAGGGGTGGACGGCCCCTGGCCGGACGGGGTGGGTTTCCGAAAATAACCGCGGCGCAAATAGCGGGCAAAAAATAAAACTTGCTCGACGATTTCATAAAAATTCAAACTGCGAATAAATCCGCAAGCTCCGGTCAGACAAAATTCACAACCCAAGAGACAGCCGATCTGCGAAGAAACGCAAACAGTATTCCGGCCTTCGCCGTGTCGCATCAAAACCGTTTCCACTCTGCCGTCAGGGAAATCAATCGCCGCTTTGACGGTATTTTTATCAGCCGATTCCAAAATATCCGCTTTAATTTCCAGCGGCGCTTCGGCTTTTAATTTTTCTCTTAAAGCCGCGGGCAAATTGGTCGCCTCGTCCCAATTCTCGATAAACTTGGCAAAAACCGCCTCATAAACCTGTTTGATTCTGAACTTCGGCTCGTCCTTGAGTATTTCCTGTATTTTTTTTATATCCATTTTGACAAATCTTTTAAAAAGATATATTATACTATTGTGCTTGTGGGCGCAAGCCCCGTTCGGTTAGTCCCCAAAAGGGAGTATAAACCGAAAAGCAGGCACACTAAAAATACTCTCGATCTTCGAGGGTATTTTTTTATCCGTCTTCAATTTCTTTTAACCCTACAACTCTTCTTCCTCTGGTTAAATTCCAAAAAGGCATAACACTCCAAAAATTATACTGGCCTTGGCCAACTCTCCTCACGACAACTTTTACCCGCAAACATTTGGAAAAGCTGATGATCGCGAAAAAACCAAACCATTCAACAATCTTAGTTTTTCTAAAACCGTTTTTGTCGCATTTGCCGACCGGACAAATCGCGCGCCGATATTCCTGAATTGTCGTCGCCTTCTTTAAAATCTCAACCGCGCTTTCAAAGCATAAAAATTTATTTTTCTGCACGACAATATTTCTCTCGCTGCGATGACCGTCATAACGCAAATGATGAAACCCGTCGGAATTAAAAAATATTTCTGATTTTAAGGCCGGGCAATAAAATTTGCCGATTCGCTTATATTTTTCCTCTGTTTCGGCTTTTAATTTATTTATCTCTTCAAATTTAACCCCCTCCATGTTAAACTTTTTTAAATTATAAAACTGCTCGAACTCTTATTAACTTCGCTTTTTTATTTCGAAATATATTTACGCTTCAACTAAGTACCTAATCAATGTCGATGTAAAATCGGCATCCCGACTTTGCGTCGGGACTAATTATTTCCTAACCAATGTCACGCTTTTAATAATTGCATCGGTCGTCGGGTGGTCGTTCTCGTTGCGGGGCAAATTGACGATCTTTAGGGCGACGTCCATGCCTTTGACCACATGGCCGAAATTGTTGTAATGGCCATCAAGCCAAGGCGTGCCGTCGGTTTTGGTGACGATGAAGAATTGCGAGCCGTTAGTGTTCGGGCCGGAGTTGGCCATGGCCATTGAGCCGTAGACTAATTTTTCATTATTCGGCTCATCGTTGAATTGATAGCCCGGGCCACCGGTGCCGTCATTGGACCAATCATTATCTTTGGAATTAGGATCGCCGCCCTGGATCATAAAATTTGGGATGACGCGATGGAATTTCGTGCCGTCGTAAAAACCGGTTTGGCCGAGATGCAAAAAATTAGTTACGGTGACCGGCGCTTCATCATTATAGAATTTAACTTCGATGTCGCCGAAATTGGTGCGCAAGATGGCGCCGTCGTATTCGGCTAATAATTTTTGATCGGTAGCGCCGGGAACGAAAGCGCTGGAAGTAGCGATGCTCATTTGATTTTGGTTAGCTTGATTAGAAGTTTGGCTATCTGTTTGCCGGGCCGCCTGACGCACTGGCTGCGGCTGCAGCTTAACGCTGACGGCGCTATTCGAGGCGCAACCGCTCAAAGCGAACATGCCAACCAAGGAAATAAATAAAATTTTTGCTTTCATATTTTTTACTTTGTCATCCTGAACGCCGCGCGAAAGATCTATACTAAAGAATGCTTTTATTTTTTAAATTTTCAATTTTGAATTTTGAAATAATGCTAAAATTTTTAAATTTTCAAAATTTATTCATTGCAAAATTATTTCAAAATTCAAAATTCAAAATTTTTTTAGTCAGATCCTTCGTCGTCCGCCCGGGGCGGAACTCCTCAGGATGACAAATGAGTTAAAATATTTTATGAAACAAATTCACCAGCGGCGCGGTATAATGCGAAATGTCTTTAACCGTAATCGCCAGAACCAGAAGGATCAAGGCGATGAAGCCGACATTATGGATCGCCGCTTCCACTTCCCGCTTAACCGGACTGCCTTTGATCTTTTCAATCAGCAGAAAAACGATCCGGCCGCCGTCGAGCGCCGGGAAGGGAAAAAAATTCACCACCGCCAGATTGAGCGAGAGCAGGCCGACGAATTGCAAAAGATAAACAAAGCCCATCCGCGCGTACTGGCCGGTCATCGTGGCGATGCCGACCGGTCCGGAAATTTCCGCCGACAAACCATGACCGAGGATCAAATTTTTGATCAAATCATAAAAAGCGACAATAATCACGCCGAGCAAAATTACCGCCGTACTAATGCCTTTCCAGATCGCCAGATACCAAGGATAGCGAACCAGGCCGGTATTGACGATGGCGATGCCGATCTCGCCTTTGCCGTTGGCGACGGCCGGAGTGATCTTATAATCAAAAATTTTGTCGGCGCGCGAAATCCGATAATCCAAAATTTTCCCCGAACGGCTGTTAACGTAGTTCCGCAGAGCCGCGTCGCTCTTAAATTTATTGCCGTCGATCGTTTCAACCACATCGCCCGCCCGCAAACCGGCTTTGGCCGCCGGCGTATCCGGCAAGACTTCGACGATCTGGATTTTTTCTCCGGAAATATATTTCTGGCTGGAATTATCATCGACGCTCTGCGGCAAGCCGATCATATAACCGGCCGCGAAAAGCGCCATCGCCAAAAATATATTCATCACCACGCCGGCGGAAATAATGGCAATGCGCTGCCAGATTTTCTTGGCGACGAAACTATCCTGATCGGTTTCGTTCTCGCCGTTTTCGCCCTTGATCTTGCAGAAGCCGCCCAGCGGCAGCCAGTTGATCGAATAAACCGTGTCGTCGGCTTGAAAACCTTCGATCGGATCGGGCAAGCGCTCGCCCCAAAAAAATTTCCAACGTTTTATTTTTTCCACCAGGCCGATTTCAGCGAGTTCTTCGTGAATTTTTTCTTCGCCGAACAAATTTTCGCTTACTTCGATCGTATCCGCCTGCTCGAGCGGCAACATTCTTTCGCCTTGAAATTTCAAAGCGCCGATGGCTCGCGGCGGCAAACCAAAACCGAATTCCTCGACCTTCACGCCCATCTTTCTCGCCACCCAAAAATGCCCCAGCTCGTGGACGAAAACCAATACCGATAAAACTATTATAAAAATAATTAATGTTAAAAGCATAAAAAATAAAAGCATAGGAGCATAATAGCATGGGGGCATGACACTCTAAACATGTTCACCTGCCCCTATGTTTCCTTGCTCCATGAATTAAATCGTCATTACTTCTTTTTCTTTTTTATCCCTAATCGTTTTTAATTCCTCATTAACACGCTTCACTTCCTCTTCCAATTCTTCCATAAAGCGGAAACGGTCGTCCTCGGAAATCGCTTTGTCTTTCTCGGCTTTTTCGATCGCGGTCTTGATCGCCTCGCGATTCTGGCGGACGGAAACTTTGGCCTGCTCGGTTTTTTCATTCAATTTTTTCACCAAATCCTTGCGGTTTTCTTCGGTCATCGCCGGAATGGTCAGTCTGATTTTATCGCCTTCATTCACCACGCCCAAACCCAAGCCAGCTTCGAGAATCGCCTTCTCCACGTCTTTAACGATATTTTTATCCCAAGGAGACACGATCAGGCTGCGCGCGTCCGCGGCCGTGACATTACTCAACCCGACCAGCGGCGTCTTGGCGCCATAAGCCTCAACCTGGACTCCTTCCAAAATTGCGGTATTGGCTCGTCCGGTGCGCAGGGCGGAAATATCTTTCTTAAAAAATTCCACCGCCTTGCGGAATTCTTCTTTTTTCGCAACTAAATATTGATTCATAAAAATCATAAAAGCATGAAAACATGAGAGCATGGGATCATGCCTAAATTTTCACGCCTGATTATTTTTAAATTTCATTTTATAATAAAACCTTTTACTCTGTATAACATTGCTCCTATTTCATCCGCCAAAGCAACTAATTCTCGATGAATATCTTCGCTGACAAATCCTTCAACAAAAGAAAAATCAATTAAATATTTCGATTCTTTCAGCGAACCGTAAGAAATATTTAAAAAATTTCTATAATAACCATCGTTATTATTTATCTTTCTGGCATATCCTTCTACATAATTCAAAATAACAGACAAAGCGGCTCGCCTCAGCTGAGAAACTACGCCATACAATTCTTCTCTGGGGAAATTTTTAGTAACAGCATAAACTCGATGAACGTAATAATCCATTTTAGCTTTTAATTTTTCTCTAAAATTCACCCCCTCCTCCATAAAAATTATAATTCAATATTTTAATGTTCCGCTGTTTGAAAATTTTGTGTTGTGCTTCGTGTTTCCCTGCTCCTATGTTCACCTGCTTTAATGTTAGATGCCGAATGCTCCACTGTTGTCATGTTACAGTCCGAAGGCGCTGGCGCTTGGCTGGTACTTTTTCATTCCCATAAAAATCACATTGGTTTCGTCCGGCTTGATTAACAATCGCCAACCGGCCCGAGTGGACGGCAGTTTTTTGGTGCGCCAGCTCGCGCCGCCGTCGGAGGAACTGTAAAAAGTGGTGTTGGTGACATAATAAATTTCTTTGGGATCTTTGGGGCTCACCGCCAGCGAATTAATCGAAGCGTTTTGCTCCGACGTAATTAGATTGATCCGCGTCCAAGCATCGCCCGAGTCGGTCGATTTCAACAAGCCATAGGCCGTGGCGGCAAAGAGCAAGCCGTCGCTTCCCGGCGCGGCCGTCAGCGCCACAATATTAAAACTATTTTTGAATTCTGTCATCTTATCCTTCAACGGCGTCCAATTATCGCCGGCATCCAGCGAGCGATAAAGCCCCTCGCCGACCGTGGTGACAAAAACTTTGCGGCTGTCCGCCGGGCTCAAAACGATCTGATTGATGTTCGAACCGGTGCGCAAAACCGTCACCCAATGATCGCCGCGATCGGCGCTGCGTCCGATGTCGCCGCGGGAGTTGCCGAAATAAACCCGCAACGGATTATAAAAATCCACCGCCAGGGCGTTGATCTGCGTCGTCGGATCGTTATCGAAATAAATCTGCGTCCAGCTGCGGTTGCAATCGCTGGAGCGGTAGACCTTATTGCCGGCGGCCGCGTAAATAATGCATTTATCGTCAGGACTGACGGCCACGGCATTGATTTTGGTTTCGTTTAAGCTCGCCGCCTTAGTCCAACCATTGCTTAACCCGTAAGTGTAATACAATCCGTCAGTGGCGCTGCCGAAATAAACGGCGTTAGTGTCTTCCGGGTCAAGCGCCAAACTTGTATCATCAAGTCCGTTGATATTGGCCACGCCGCCGGCCGTCGGTACGGCATCGACCTGCCGCCAGGTCAGGCCTTTATCCAGACTAACCCAGAATCCGCCGTCGACCGCGGAAGTGTCATTGCTCTTAAAAGAGATAGAGCAGCCGGCGCCCATCAAGAGCACCGCCGCCAAGCACAGCGCCAAAGCGATAATGGTTTTTTGATTGAACATAAATTAACAGGTATCAGGTAACAAGTAACAAATAACATGGCCCTTAGCCCGTGCTACCTGTTACATGCTACCTGTTACTAAATACTTATCGCGATATTTTCCAGCACCAATCTGGGATTGACATTGGCGCGGACGTATTTTTCCCCCAGTTTGAGCGCGGCGCTGATCTTGAATAATTTTCCGCCGCTGATTTGCGCCGCGATTTTTTCCAGCCGGCCGCGCTGAGGTTCATGCTGGATCAAATCCCCGTTATTGACATTAAGCAAGATCAAATCCCGCGATAAGCCCTGCCAGACATTCAAAATTCCCAAGGCCGATTCGGCTTTGCTTTCGTCATCCGAGCCGCCGCTGATGCTTTCCACGGCCTTCAGCCGGTCATTCAGGTTATCTCGGAAAAATCGCAAGAACGTTTCGGTTTTTTCCAAATAATTCTGGTAAAAATCCCGGTTCTCGAAAAATTTGGCCGCCAGCGCCGGCCGTCCCAGGCTTAAACGGGAAATATTTTTCGCTTCGGTCCGCGGACAACCCAGATCATTGGCCAGATAATCGTAGATGATCGAACTTCGCACCGGAAAAAACCGCAACACCTGGCTGCGCGAAACAATCGTGGCCGGAATTCTTTCCAGGCGGGAAGCGGTCAGGATTATCGCCACTTTAGGCCGCGGCTCTTCCAAAGTTTTCAATAAAGCGTTGGCCGCGCCTTCGGAAAGCGCGTCCGCGTCCTTGATGATTCCGACTTTGTAAGAATTCAGAAAAGAACTCATCTCCAGGATGCGGATGAATTCCCGCACCTGCTCGATGGAAATATTTTTTTTATCGGTTTCTTTCTTTATTAGGTGAAAATCGCCGTGCAGCGCCGCGAAACCGGTTTCTTCGCTGCCGGAATTCTGCATTTGCCGGCAGGCGGAGCAAGCCAAACACGGCAAAAAAAACGTGCCGGGCTTTTGTTTTTGGCAAAGCAGGCTCTTGGCGAAAAAAACAGCGGCAGCGGTCTTGCCCAGATCTTTCGGCCCCAAAAAAATATAAGTATTGGCGATTTTGCCGTTAGCAACACTCTTTTCCAAAAAATCCGTCACTCGCTTGTTACCCGCCAGCGGCCAGCCTTTTTTATGATCCAAATCATGTTTTTCCATGCTTAAATATTATCATTGCTTTAACCTTTGCGCAAGCTTGCTTTTCAAGCTTTTTTCTGCTAATTTAATTATTGCGCGGCTTCTCTTGAACCAATTTTTTTATCGAACGCGAATACCGCGAAATCCGCGAACCAAATAAACTTCGTTAAATCGTTCGCTGTATTGGCGTAAAACGCGGTATTCGCGTTATATTTATATGAGCAACCGATTCAAAAATTTTATAATTTTGTTGGGCGATCTGATCGTCATGCATCTGGCCTTGTTCCTGACGCTTTGGCTGCGCTACCTCGCGCTTCCCTCCGCTGAAATTTATCAAAAACTCTGGGGATCATTCTTCCTGGTCTTTATTTTTTGGCTGATCGCCTTTTATATCGCCAATCTTTACGACCTGCGCCAGGCGGTCAACAACGCCTTGTTTTTCCAGCGGGTCGGCCAAAGTTTCATCATCGCGGCGCTCTTGTCGATCATTTATTTTTATCTTTTCCCCCGCGGCGCCCTGACGCCGAAAACCAACCTGGCGATATTCATCGTAATTTTCGCCGCCTTATTTATGGCTTGGCGCCGTTCCTTGAATTCTCTGCTCAAATCATACTTGCCGCGCGTTAACCTGGCCGTCATCGGCCAAAATCATTTGGTCGAAGAAATCTCCGCCGAATTAAAACAAAAACCCCAACTGGGACTATTCCTTTCTTTCATCGTGGACGAAAAAGCGACCAACAGAGAATTGAACGGCGCGCCGGTTTTCACTAATGTCAACGAACTGCCGCTTCTGATTGAAAAAAGAAAAATCAATAATGTGATCTTGGCGGCCACGCCCGATTCCCAGGAACTGCGCGCGCTTTTGTTCGAATGTCTGCCGCTGAAGATAACCTTCATTAATCTGGTCGATTTTTATGAAAACATCGCCGGAAAAATCCCGCTGGAAGTGATCAACAAAATGTGGTTTTTGGAAAATCTGAACGAAGGCAATAAAAGCAATTTCGATCTGTTCAAACGGACGGCCGATCTGACGCTGGCGCTGCTGATTTTCCTGGTAACTTGTCCTTTTTGGCTGATCATCGGCTTGATCATCAAGCTGGAAAGCCGCGGCCCGGTATTTTTCGTGCAGACCCGCAGCGGCGAACGGGGAAAAGATTTCCAGATGATCAAATTCCGCACCATGAAGACCGCCGGCAATGACCAGTCGCCGACGCGGGACGACGATCGCCGCGTCACCGGCTTCGGCTCATTCCTGCGCAAAACCCGGCTGGACGAAGTGCCGCAAATCATTAATATTATCAAGGGCGAGATGAGTTTTGTCGGCCCGCGTCCCGAACGGCCGGAATTGATCGCCGAATTGGAAAAACAAATCCCTTTTTACCGCGAGCGGATGCTGGTCAAGCCCGGCGTTACCGGCTGCGATCAGATCGCCGGCGAATACCACTCGCCGTCTTTCGCCGACACGATGAAAAAATTGCAATATGATCTCTATTACATCAAAAACCGTTCGGCCTATCTCGACCTCTCGATTATTCTAAAAACCGTCTCCACGGTCTTGGCGCGGACGGGAAGATAAAATGCTCAAAAAAACCTTCGCTTATTTTTGGTCGCTGCGAAAACAGTTCGTCAAATATTTCATCGTCGGCATCGGCGCCGTGGTCTTGGATATGGGCAGTCTAATCGCCCTTAAAGAATATTTTAAAATCGCTCCGGTAATCGCCGTGTTTCTGAATCAAATCCTGGTCTGGCTGTTCGTTTTTTATCTCAACAAGCACTGGTCATTCAAGGCAATGTCTCGCACCAAGCGGCAAATGTTTCGCTTTAGCATCGTCGTCGCCTTTGATTATCTTTTTTCGGTGGTAACGATGTATATTTTCAATGAAAAATTAAAATTGGATTATCGCCTGGTCAGATTAGCCTCGATCGCCCTGGCCGTTTCCTGGAATTTTTTCTTATACAAATATTGGGTCTATGCCGGCCTTAGTCCGGCCGCGGCCGGCGATCAGGACGCCGGCCCGAACTCGGCTGCTTTATGAAAATTTACGATCAAATCAAAAACATCGAAGGCTGGCTGACTCCGGGCGAATCGGCTTTGCTTTATCATCTGGCCGAAAATATTTTCAAATCCGATAAAATCAAATGCGCGGGCTTTGTCGATTCCATTTCTTACGGCACGAAAGTTAAAAAAAATAATTTTTTGATCGGCTCCGCAACCGCTATATCCTCGGCTTGAAAAACGCTTTCGAATATTTCCGAAAAATAAAAAAACGCGCGAAGTTCCTCGGCTCCCTGACCCCCTTGGTCAGAAAATTCTTCCGCGCGATCCAGTAAAATATTATGTTTTCAAAGAAGCTCTCCGGCGAGCTTCTTTTTTTATCGGGCGCCCAGCCCGATCAAACCCATCCAGGCGATCCAGCCCGCCAGATAAACAGCCGCGGCGATCGCGGCCGCCCGGCGGCTGTTATTTTTTTCAAGCAACAGCGCGGTCGGCGCCAGCCAGACCGAAGCCACCGCGAACAATACGCGGTCAGGATCGAAAGTCAGCACGCTGAAAAAAATCAGGAAGATAAGCGATACGCCAACGGCCAGCGCCAGCATCGGCCGGCGGGAAAAATCTTTCCGCCAAAGGATGATCGCCGCCGCCAATCCGGTCAGAAAAAGATACAGATTCTTGGTCAGCAGATTGAAAAATATCTGGCCGAGCGCGACGAATAATTTGGCCGCCCAGACAAAAAGATTGGCCGACTGATGCCAAATGCCATAACCGCAGCAGACCGCTTCATGATTATAAAAACTGCCGTTGATCAGAATTACTGTCAAATACCAAGACGCCAGCGGCAAAGCCAGCAGGATAAGATACTTCGACCAACGGAGCAACCCGGCTTTGGCGATTCTTTTCTCGCGCCATAACTCTCCCAGCATCACCGCCGGCAAGAAAAGGCAGAAAGTGGTGTAAGCCAAAAGGCCGAGGCCGGCCAGTAAAGACAGGACGGAAGCATTCCGCTGCCAAAACTCGGCGCCGCGATAAGCTTGCCAAGCCGCCCAAAGGCAGAAAATCGGCGCGAAAATATTGAAAACTTGCACGTGCGGCGACCAAAAGTAATAAAAGAAAACTCCGTTGGCGATAAAAAATAAACTAAGGATAAAAACCGAAACCGATATTTTTTTATCTTCGGCGAAAAAAGACCAGAAAAGCCGGGCAGAGAGCCAGATGAAAAAAATATCCAGCAAGACATAGCCGAGATAGGCCGGGAAATAATCAAATAGCGGCCGGGTAAAACGGGGCGGCGTGGCGCGCATCGCCCGGAAGCCGATCTTTTCGATGACCGGCGGCAAGAAAAAAAACGGGCGCGAAACCAGCCAGGCGGCCGCGATATAGCCCGGCCGGGCCTGGCGGTCGTTCTTAAGTTCGAATAAATATTTCGGATCGGTCGCCAGGCGCAAAAATTCCGGCGAATCGCAATTCATCGACAAGCCGCCGATCGGCGCGCGGAGATTGACAACGCAGGAAGCAAGCTGCTTGTCGTCCGGCACGAGCGGCCCGGCCAGAAAAATCGCGATCGCGGCCGCCATCAACAAACCCAAAAAAATCAAAGTGGCCTGGCCAAGGGAAATCGAAAAATCTCTCATAAATCAATTGGTTGTTTTTTTAAAACGATATTTGAGCAGCGTCCAAAAAGCATTGATTCCGTCGCTCAAGCGGATCTTCTTGCCTTCGGCGATCTGGCGCGGAAAATAACTGATCGGAACTTCCTTAATCTTTATTCCCTGCCGTAAAAGTTTGGCCGCCACTTCTTCGCAAAAAGAGAATCGGTCTTGCTCCAGATGCAAAGACTTAAGCAGCGCGGTCGGGATCAGCTTGTAACAAGTGTTCACGTCGGTCAAGCGGCTGCCGAAAAGCAGATTGGCCAGCCAAGTCACGGCTCGGCCGCCGTAATAATAAGGAAAGCTGAAGCGGGGGTTGGCCGCCAGGTTGCGCGAGCCGAAAACTACCGGATGGCCCTCGTCAAGCGCGGCGATCAGCGGCAAATAATCCTCGGGATCATATTCCAAATCAGCATCCTGGATGATCACATAGTCGCCGCTTGCCAATTTTAGACCGGAATGAATGCCGGCGCCCTTGCCCTGATTGCGCTCATGATAGAGTTTCGCGTAACGATCAGGCAAACCGGCGATGATCTCCCGCGAACCGTCAGTCGAACCATCGTCGACCAAAATGATTTCTTTTTCCCAAGGCAGCCTGACTTGATCGATCTTAGCCAGAATCCGCAAAAGCGTATTCTTTTCATTATATGCCGGAATGATTATCGATAATTTGGGCATGCTGGTAAAATTTATTTCCGCCAGAATCAGGATATTACGCCAGCCAGTCTGGCCGGTTATTCCCCGCTGGCCTTGTCAGCAAATAATTATTCGTATCTTTTTCGCACCACGTATTGCGGCTTCTTATTCTGAAAAATGAATATCCTGCCCAAATATTCTCCGGCGACGCCGATGCCGACCAGCTGGATTCCGGAAAAAAGCGCGACCAAGCAAATCACAGTGGCATATCCTGCCGGCCAATCAGGGCTCAACATCCTCTCGAATAAGGTCCATAGCCCGAACAAAAATCCGAAAATGGCGATAATAAATCCGGAGATGGTAAAAATTCTCAAGGGCAAAATGGAAAAATTTACAAAAGTGTTAAGCCATAAGGCAAAAAGCTTCTTTATCGTGTATCCCGACTTTCCCTCGGTCCGCTCTTCATGGAGCGCTTCCATTTTTCCGATGCGGTCGGTAGTGCGCAGAATCAGCCCCTCCACATAAGGATAGGGCCCGTCATATTTTATTATCTGATCGATTACCAGGCGATTAATAATCTTAAAGGTCGAAAGATAAAGATTTTTCGGTTTGGACAGCATAACATTGGCCACTAAATCATTAAACTTGCTGCAGAAATTTTGAAACCAAGTATGTTTTTTTTCTTTATAATAAGTATAAACCGCGTCAAAATCATTTTGCGCGGCAAAATCGATCAATTTCAAAACTTCGGAAACCGGATTTTGCAGATCATCGTCCATCACCACGGCAAAATCTCCCTTGGCCTCATTCAACCCGGCCATGGTCGCGGAATCTTGGGAAAAATTTTTAGCTAAGCTGTAAAACTTAACTTGGCCGGAATATTTGCGGTAAAGCTCGATGCAAACTTTTTCCGAATTATCTTTTGATCCGTCGTTCACTAAAATAATTTCGGCTCGGCAAAAGCCGTTCAATCGGCCGATCAAAGCCTCGACCAATCTGCCAATCGTCTTCTCGCCGTTATAGACCGGGATGACAATCGAAACAAAAATGTTTTTATTATCCATATTGCTTAAAGTTAAAAAAAGTTTTTATCTTTTCGCAGATAAAATCCGCTTCCTCGGGTTTAAGATCGCAGAAAAGGGGCAGACGGACCAACGTATCCGAAAATCGCTCGCATCGCTCCAAGCCCGCGCCGGAGCGTTTATTTTTGAAAAAAGCGGATTGATGCAAAGGCAAATAATGGAATGACGCGGTAATGCCGTTATCTTTCAGAAAGGCGATCAGTTTGTCCCGTTCCGAGTTATCCGCGCAAGTAAAATAAAAAGTATGGGCATTATTGGTCGCGTAATTCGGAACCACGGGTAATTTTATCATTTTTTTTTCCGCCAGGCCTTGCAAATTGCCGTAATAGCGCCGCCACAAACCGATTCTCTTAGCCTGTATCTCCGCCAACGCCCCCAACTGCGCGTACAAAAAAGCCGCGGTAATATCGGAGGGCAAAAAAGAAGATCCGATGTCAGTCCAACCGTATTTATTAACTTCCCCGCGGAAAAATTCAGCCCGGTTCGTTCCTTTTTCCCAAACGATTTCAGCGCGACGGTTGAATTTCTGGTCATTGATCGCCAAAGCTCCTCCCTCGCCGCAAGTAATATTTTTCGTTTCGTGAAAAGAAAACGCTCCGAAATGCCCAATTGATCCAAGCGGTCTTCCTTTATAAAAAGCGTCAATCGCTTGCGCCGCATCCTCTGCCACGGCCAGGCGATACTTATCGGCCAGCGCCATTATCTTATCCATGTCGCAAGCCACGCCGGCATAATGCACGGGGACGATCGCTTTGGTTTTTTCAGTGATAAGCTTTTCGATCTGATCAGCATCGATATTCGGCGTCTCCGTTTCGCTGTCCGCGAAAATTATTTTTGCCCCGCGCAGAATAAACGCGTTGGCCGTGGAGGTAAAAGTGTACGAAGGCATAATCACTTCGTCTTCCGGCTGGATATCGATCAAAATCGCCGCCATTTCCAAAGCATCGGTGCAGCTGGGCGTTAACAATATTTTTTGAAACCCGAATTTTTTTTCCAGCCATTCCTGGCATTTTTTAGTGAAAAAATTGTTTCCTGATAAATGCTTAGCGGCAATGGCTTCCCGGATGTATTCAATCTCTTTGCCGGTAATATGCGGCTGATTAAATAAAATCATATAAAAAATAATTGCCGGACATCCGAATATAACTTCGATTATTGGCCCGATTTAAGCTAAATAATAATATTATTATACACTTGCAAAAAACCAAAGTCAACCCAAGATGCTCGATAAAATCGACTGGGAATACTAGCAACT
>DATJQC010000081.1:0-18694 GCA_035506055.1 Candidatus Nanoarchaeia archaeon
TTTTCCACGAAAGGAGAAACCGATGAAACTGCTCCTTGTTAAGCAAGTTTTTTTACGCCAGGTCGGCAATACTTCCCCTTACGAAGCATTTATTAAAAGCATCCTGGAAAATTTGGGGCCAAAGTTCGAGATCGAGATTGCCGAAACCGCGGAAGAGGCGGAAAAAATAATCGCGGCTGATTCTCAGCGAAAATTTTCCGCCGTCCTCTTTGCCAGCCAAGCCATGATAGTCAAGGCAATCGGAATCGGCGAAAATTTTCCCCAAATAAAATTCCTGATCTTTTGCGGCTGCCTGGAAAACGATCGTCATCAATCACAGAATGTTTATCTGATCAAGAAGGACCCCGGCGGAATCCGCCACTGGCAAATTGCGGAACAAATCATGACCGCCTGAACACCAAAAACTCTGCCTTAAACCGCAGAGTTTTTAAATTACGCAAAGGTAAAATCATTGAAGATAAAAAATATTAACGGTATAATACAAGCAATGAAATACTTTTTTATTTTGGGCAATAATCCGGCGCTTTCCGCCGCGGAAATAATCGCGGTCTTGGGCAACGAAGGAGAGGCTCGAATAGCGGCGGGCAATATTTTAATTTTAGAAAACCCAGCCACTGACGCGGCTAAGCTGATCCGGCGCCTGGGCGGGACGATCAAAATCGGAGTCATTGTCGGAGAAGCCGACCGCCACGACAACGAGAAGATCAAGCAAAAAATCTTGGCAATAATAAATGAGGATTTGGCTGAACGCGGCCAGACCAACAAATATTGCTTCGGACTTTCTTATTACGGCAAAAGCAACTTGCCGGTCTTTCCCATCGGACTGGCCATCAAAAAAATCCTCAAGCGGAAAGCCGTATCCTGCCGGCTGGTGACGAGCCGTGAAAAAACTCTATCGAGCGTGATGGTTGAACGGAATATTTTATCCAAGCAAGGTCTGGAAATCATCTTGATCGAAGATGGCGGCGCCCTGCGGCTGGGCTATACCGAAGCCGTGCAGGACTTTAAAAATTTATCCTTCCGCGATTTTGGCCGGCCGGAGCGCGACGATGCTTCCGGAATGATCCCGCCCAAATTGGCGCAGATTATGCTCAATCTTTCCGGAAAAACTCCCCTCCTGGCAAAGGAGGAGTCGGGGATGGTTTTGCTTGATCCGTTTTGCGGCTCGGGAACGATTTTGATGGAAGCGGCGTTGATGGGCGTAAAAAATTTAATCGGTTCGGATATTTCCGAGAAGGCGATTGACGACACGGAAAAAAATTTCCAGTGGCTTTGGGAAAATTATGCCGACGTAAAGTCGGCATCCCGAGATAGCCTCGGGACAAATTTCAAATTATTTAACATTCCCGCGTCCGAGCTTGCGCAAAAAATAAAATTAAATTCCATTGACGCGATCGTCACCGAACCGTATCTCGGCCCCCAGCGCGGAAAATTCGATCCGGTAAAAAATAAAATTGAACTGGAAAAATTATATTCCGCGTCGTTGGCCGAGTTTAAAAAAATTCTCAAGGCGGACGGCCGGATCGTGATCATCTTTCCGGTGCGCGCCGAAGGCGATCGCCCGGATTGGCATTTCTTAAATCCGAATTTGGACGGCTGGCAAGTGATCAATCCTTTGCCGGAAAATTTGCGATCAATTCTCCATACCACCCGCCGCGGCACGATCGTCTACGGCCGACCCGGCCAAAAAGTCTGGCGGGAAATCGTCATTCTCAAGCAAAAATAAAAAAGCGGTGGCCCGAGCCATCGCTTTTGCAAATATCCTGTCTGTTTTTTGGGTCATTTTAAATTTTTACCCGCCTGACTATCCAATCCTCATACACGGAAACGTCATCGTTAGATCGGTATTTCCGCCGCAGGCCATCAAGGTAGACTTGCAAAACGATCTTTTGCTTTCTTGCCAGACTATCCTTCAAGCCGAGATTTTGCCGCACGGCTTCGTGAGACAAATTCGCGAGATAAAATTCGTTCAAGGCATAAATTTGCCTCAATCGCAACGGCAGCGGGCCAAGCTTTCTTACTCCTTTTTTTCTCTTCTCAGGAACTGGCACCCGCGGCGGCGCCAGCTCTCCCGCGGCAATAACTTGCAGCTGTGCTTCTATTTCCTTAAATATCTTGATCATCTAACCCCCTCCTTCATTGGCTAAGATAAATTTTCGATCCTGCCTGGGAAAAAGAACTAATTATTATGTAAAAAATTTACGACATCGCCATCTTGCATGAAATAATCCTTGCCCTCGGTGCGGATCAAGCCTTTTTCGCGGGCGCGCGCTTCGCTGCCGGCGGCGACAAATTCTTTCCAGCCGATCACTTCGGCGCGGATAAACCCTTCTTCAATATCGGAGTGAATTTTTCCGGCCGCCTCAGGCGCGGTCGCGCCGCGGCGCACGGTCCAGGCGCGGGTTTCGTCCGGCCCGGTGGTAAAAAAAGTGATTAAGCCGAGCAAACGGTAGGCCTCGCGGATCAATTTGTCCAAGCCGCTTTCCTCTAAACCCAGCTCCTCAATATACTCCGACTGCTCTTCTTCGGCAAGCGCGGCGATTTCCTGCTCCAATTTCACGTTTAATTTAATGGTATTCTGCGGCCATTTGGCCAAATCCACCGGCGTTTCCGTGTCGGAAATATTCAAGACATACATAATCGGCTTGGCGGTTAAAAAACAATTCTGCTTGACGATCTTTTTTTCTTCCTCGTCCATTTCCAGTTTGCGGATCGGCTGGCCGACCTCCAGCGCGCCCTTAACTTTGCCGAATAATTCTTTTAATTTAATTTCTTCTTTTTTGCCGCTCTTGGCCGCCGACTCGGCGTTGCGGTAAAGTTTTTCCGCCATGGCCAAGTCCGCCAAAATCAATTCAGTGTCGATCGTTTCTCTGTCTTCATCAGGATTTATTTTTCCGGCCACGTGAACGATGTCGGAATTTTCAAAATCGCGCACCACTTCGCAGATGGCGTCGCATTCGCGGATATGCGATAAAAATTTATTGCCCAGGCCTTCGCCCTCGTTCGCGCCGCGGACCAAACCGGCGATATCGATGAATTCGATCGTCGTGTTGATAATTTTCGCCGGATGGGAAATTTCCGCCAATGCCAAAAGCCGTTCGTCAGGAACTTTGACGACGCCGACATTGGGATCAATGGTGCAGAACGGATAATTTTCCGCCGCCACCCGCTTTTTGGTAATCGCGTTAAACAAGGTGGATTTGCCGACATTGGGCAAACCGACGATGCCGATGGATAAAGACATTTTACTGGCAATTTAACCGATAATTGAGATAATCTTATAATACTTAACGAAAAAAATCAAACCAATCCGGACAAAGCGAACCAATCGAATTTTTTCAAGCAATTCTTCCGGAACTTTGAAGCAAATTTTCCAACATGGTATAATCAAATCGGGTAATCAACTCGATTATTAACAAAATAACCCGCTAAATTTATGCGAAAAATTCTAATCGTTTTGGGCATCCTGGTAGTGGTTATCGCCGGAATTTCCGTCGTCTATTACCGGATTTGGTGGTCAAAACCGGCGCCAACGCAGCCGAAAGCGGCTCCGGTGATCGGCTTTTCTTTGGGCGCCGTGGTCGCGGACCGCTGGCACACTGACCGCGATCTCTTCGTCCAGCGCGCCGAACAGCTTGGCGCCAAAGTCGACGTGTTGCAAACCAGCGTCGACAGCGACCCGGCCACGCAGATTTCTCAAATCGAGAATATGATCAGCCAGGGCATCAAACTCATCGTCGTCGTCGCGGCCGATTCCAACAAACTTGGGCCGGAAATCCAAAAAGCCCACGACCAAGGAATTAAAATCATCGCCTATGACCGCCTGATCAATGATTGCGATCTGGACTTCTACGTCTCTTTCGATAACGTGAAAGTCGGAGCGCTGCAGGCGCAAAGCGTGGTGAGCGCAAAAAGCAGCGGCAACTTCGTCTACTTGGGCGGTTCGCCGACCGACAATAATGCTTTCCTGGTAAAGCAAGGGGCAATGTCCGTGCTCCAGCCCAAAATCGACAGCGGCGATATCAAACTGGTTTTTGACCGCTTTATTCCCCACTGGGCAACCGATGCCGCCTACTCGGCGATGAAAAGTTATTTGGCGACCAGCACCAAAGTCGATGCCGTGGTCGCGGCCAACGACAAAATCGCCCTGGGAGCGATCAAGGCTTTGGCCGAAGCGGGCCTGGCCGGCAAAGTTCCGGTTTCGGGCCAAGACGCCGAGTTATCGGCTTGCCAGAGAATAGCGCAGGGAACGCAAACTTCCACCGTCTACAAGCCGATTAAAAACGAAGCTGACGCGGCGGCGGAAGCGGCAGTCGCCATGATCAACGGACAAACCCCGTCGGTCAATAATATCATTAACAATAAAAAAATAAATGTGCCTTCTTATTTCATTACCCCGACCTTGGTCACTAAAGACAATCTGATGACTACGGTGATCAAAGACGGCTTCCATACTTACCAGGAAGTCTATGGCACGTCGGCGAAATAGACTGCCAATGCGCAATTCCAGCCTGCAAGCCAAATTAATCAGCGCTTTTCTGATCGTTATCGCGGTTTTGCTGATTGCGGAAGCTTTTTTTGTCGGCCTGCACCTGATCATCGTCAAAAAATACCAGTCTTTAACCGATACCGAAGTATCGGAATACAGCCTGATCCAATCCAGCGACGATCTGGTCACGGCCCTATACGATTACATTAAAAGCAATAATTCTTCGACGCTCGCTTTATACGACGATCAGCGCAAAGTTCTGGACGCCACCCTGCAAAAACTTGACCGCAACATCACCGACGGCGATAGCATCACGGCTTATGCCGGCCTGAAAAACACCATTGACGGAATTATTTCTGATTGCGATAATGGCGTCAAAGCCAATTTGGCCGGCAACTTCCTGCAAGCGCTCGATCTCTACAACAACGCGAATAACAATAAAGACTTCGTCAAAGATAATGCCATCACCCTGCTCTTGGCCGAACTCGAATACAATAAAAAAGTGCAGGCCAACATCGCTTTTACGGAATTGGTCAGCGAAATTTTCGGGATCGTCCTTTTTTTGCTGACCTGCCTGGGATGTCTTTGGTATGCCGTCGCCTATTCCCGCCATTTGGTTTCGCCGCTGAAAAAATTAACCGCGCTGGCCAAAGTCATCGAACGGGGCAACTTGAACGCGATCGTGGAAAAAAATATCCTGCGCGGCAACGACGAAATCGCCAGCCTGGCCAATTCTTTCAACTCGATGGTAATCGCCTTGAATAACAACATCAAACAGCTGCGCGATTATAACGAACGGCTGATCAGAACAAAAAAAATCGTCACTGACAAAGAAATCAGAATCAGCCAATTGCAGGAAGTGAATCGGATGAAAGATGAATTCATGAATATCGTCACCCACGAACTTAAAACGCCGCTCATCCCGATCATCGGACTGTCCGAAGTAATGGGCCAGAAAAAAGAACTGTTGCCCGCGGAATTCCAAGGCTATGTCAACATCATCCATGAACAAGCCGAAAGGCTTGCCAGTCTGATCAGGCAAATCCTTACCGCTTCCCGGAGCAAACGCGCCGGCCTGAAAAATCCGCCGGATACTTTTAATCTGGATGATTTTCTCCTGGCCCAGCGATTGCCGCTGCAAGAACTGGCCAAAAGAACAAAGGCGAAAATTGAATTTAAAATCGCCGGCCAAGGAATAAAAATCGCCAGCGACAAGGAAAAAATTTCTCAGATCATCTTCAACTTAGTCGACAACGCGGTTAAATACGGGCCGAATGGCCAGACGATCACCATCGCCCTTTCCCAACCGACCGCGCAAACGGCTAAAGTGGAAATTATCGATCAAGGCCGGGGCATCCCGCCGGAACTGCAGGATCTGCTGTTTCAAAAATTTTCCCAGCTGGAACCTTCCGCCTCCCGCTCGCGCGAAGGCATGGGTTTGGGCTTGTATCTTTGCAAACAGAATATCGATTATCTGGGCGGGAAGATCGGCGTAAAAAGCCAAGCGGGCCACGGCTCGAATTTCTATTTTACCTTGCCCTTGAATCAGGCTGATCCGAATATTAAAAAATAACGCTTGCGCGCTTAATGCTTTAAACGTTAAATATATGAAAATTTTGATTATCGACGATGAAATTTACACCGTAACCACCGTCAAAGCTTTTCTGGCGGAGCTGACCGCCGATGTCGATGCCGCTTACAGCGGCCATGAAGGGATAAAAAAAATGAGGGCTAATCCCGACTATGATCTGCTGATTCTTGATTTTATGATGTCGGGAATGAGCGGCCTGGATGTCTGCCAAGAGATGACCGGAGATAATAAGATAAAAAAAATCCCGGTCTTGCTGATTTCGGCCCTGCCGGTGACTTCGCCGGAATTGCACGAGCTGCTTGAAGAATTCAATCAAACCCACATGATCAAGGGAGTGTTGGAAAAACCCTTTGGCAAAAACGCGCTATTGGAAGAAGTGAAAAAAATACTCAAAATCGAGCAATCAGGCTAAAAAATCTTAATAGCGTCGAAAACAATCAGCCGCGGCTAACTAATAAATAGAGGCGGTTACAAAACTATTTTTAAGCGAAATTTAGGATTTTTCGTCCAAGACGAAGTAATAGTTTTGTAACCATCTCATAATATCCATATGAACGAAACAGCTCAGATGATTCTGGAATTATCCAGAACCAAGATGCGGGAAGCCGGCAATTTCAGCCGCGAGGCTTTCCGCGATTTTATCGAAGAGAGCATCGAATATTATTATGAGATCGGCCGCCTTTCCGAAGAAGACGATCTTGACGCGCTTACGGAAGAATTACTGGAACAATATAGCGAGATCGAAGATGAAGAAGTCGAGGAGCGGGAAGTAAGCGGCGAAGAAGAAAGCGAGCGCGAAGAAAAAAATTCCGAACTTAGCGAGGAGGAAAATAATGAGTAAAGAATTGAACAAAACCGCCCGCAAGGGCGGTTTTTTGCGCTAATTTTAAGTCATAAAAGCGGTCAAAAGAAGCCGGCCGCCGTTGAAAAAACATGCTTAAGCCATCCGCAGAGCGGCTTTCACATTGTCGACTATTTCATCCAAAGAAGTGTCTGTTTTAACATAATAGCTGGTAACCCCCAATTCCAAAACGCGGGAAATATCCTTTTCCTGATTCAAATTGGAAGCGACGATGACCGAGGTCTGATCGCCGCGCGACCTAAGGCGGGAAAGGAATTCGAATCCGTCGACCTTCGGCATCAGCAAATCCAAGAGGATGAGATCGAATTTTTCTTTTTCTAAAATCAGGAGCGCCTCTTCTCCGTCATAAGCATTCGCGACTTCAAAACCGGCGAAGCGCAACTTCAGCGCCAGCGGTTTGGCAATCAGGCGCTCATCTTCGACGATTAAAATTTTTTTTGCCGACGTAGTCATTTTTTTCTCACAAATTATGAATTAAAAATCCGCGAACATCAATTGTAAGGAAAGGTGGCGTGGAAAGTGGTTCCGACTCCCTCTTTCGACTCAAACCAAATTCGGCCGCCGCCCTGTTCCACGACCGCCTTGGCAATGTAAAGGCCGAGGCCGCTGCCACCGCCCGGATCCAATTTGGTCGAATTCGACCCGCGGGAAAATCTCTCAAAAATTTTATCCTGCTCTTTTTCAGGTATGCCGATACCGTTATCCTTGACGATCAATTCCAAAAATTTCGTCTCTTCCTGAATGTCCAGCGATACTTTGCCGCTGTCTCCGGCGCTGCTGTATTTAACGGCGTTGTCGACGATATTCTGAATGGCCTGTTTCACCCTTTGCCGGTTAATCTTTACCGGCGGCAAAGGATTGGCCGGATAAACGAAAGACAGCTCGACTTTCTTTTCCTTGGCCAAGGGCGAAATTTCCTTGATCACGTCAACGACCACATCCTCAAGCTGGGCCGGTTCCATGGCCAGCTTGAACTTGCCTTCATCGATCTTGGCGACATCCATCAAATCATTGATCAGGCTGATCATTCTTTGATTGCCCAAAAAAGTATCATCAAGCAGCTCCTTTTGCTGGGCGTTGATCTTCCCGACGTCTCCGCCCAAAACCATTTCCAAATTTCCCTTGATGATGGTCGCCGGCGTGCGCAGCTGATGCGAAGTGATGGAAATGATCTCCGACCTCATCTTATCGAGCTTTTTTTCCTCGGTAATGTCTTCCATCACCACCACGGCGCCGATAAATATTTTTTCGATGATATCCCGCACCGGCGACATGAAAAGCCGATAATAACGTTCATCAATGACCGATTCCTGGACATTCAAAGATTTGCCGCTTTTAACGTAAAAGCTTAAGGCTTGAGAAATATCCAGGCTGCTTTTTATCTTTTCAGCGAGATCGATGAAGGTAATCGGATCGTCGGCCGATTTTCCCATAATTCTTTTAGCGGCCGAATTGGCCATCACCACATTAAGGTTTAAATCGACCATAATCACGCCCAATTTGACGCTTTCGACCAGCGAAGACAATTTTCCGTGTTCTTCCGAGAGTTCCCTGACTTTATCTTCGATATTTTTCCGCGAGGTCAGCAATTTTTTGGTCATCAAATTGAAGCTGCCCGCCAAATCGCCTATTTCGTCGTCTGATTCGATCTTGATGATATATTTCAAATTGCCTTTGGCGATTTCCTGCGTACCCTTGAGAAGATTCTTAATCGACTCGGTAATTTTCCTGGACACGAATAAAGTGGCCAGAAATCCGAGGATCAAGTAAACGAGCAAGGTGGCCACCGAGCGCAACAGCAGCGAATTTTCCTGCTGGCTGATGCTCTGATCGGAAAAATAGAAAACAAGCCCGCCGAAAAAACTGTTGTCCGTTTTGAACGGCACGAAAGTTATGACGCGATTATCCGTCTCCGCGGAATTAAGTTTTTGTCCCGCGACTAATTTTAAGGCGCTGGCGTCGATCGGTTTTCCCAAATTATCTCCGGCAATGATCTTGCCGCCGTCATCGACGAAATAAACGTTTTTCAAATCCTGCACTTGAGCCAATAAATTGGGGAAAATTATATTGCTCCTTAAATTGACATAGACCGATAAAAAATTCTTCTTGTCCGCCACGTCATTCAGATCCTTGAAGCTGCCGGAGATATCCGAAAAAACCTGGGCCGACGAGATCGTGGCTCGCTGCTCCATCGCGACGATGAGCAGCGAACGATTCTGATAATATTGGATGGCGATACTGACGAATTGCAGCACGAAAATAACCACGAAGATGGCCAAGAGTATTTTAGTGCGGATTGATTTTATCTTGATGGACATCAATCTTATTTATTCAGGTAATTATCGACATTATCCTTGGTTATCAAAAAGCCGGGGATCAACGTTGTTTTGGGAACCTGTTTTCCGGCGAGCAGATCGACGATCATATCGACCCCTTTGGTTCCGATTTGTTCGATCGGCTGAGCCAGGTCGGAAGAAATGTCGCCGGCCTTGATCGCGATCAGATTCGGCTGCAACCCGTCAAAACCGGACATGATAATTTTGCCCTGCAATTTCTTCTGCTGAACGACTTTATCGGCGGCGAGAATTCCCGGATCCCAAGCCGCGAAAATAGCGCTGATGTCATTGGGTTTGCTCAATTCTTCTTCCGTATCCTGATAAGCTTCCTGCTCGGCGAAATCGGCCTGGCGATAAATGACTTTCATCCCCGCCTTTTCCACTTCCTGTTTGACTCCGTCTCGGCGAGCGTCGCCGTTGGGATGATTCAAAGTTCCTCCCAAAATCAGCACCGTACCCTTGCCGCCGGTGGCTTTGACGATATAATCTCCGGCCAAAACCGCGCCGGCGAAATTATCCGTCGCGATAAATCCTTTTACGGCCGGATGATCTATCTCCGTATCGACCGTGATGACCGGAATGCCCAGCGCCAAGGCTTTATCAAGTCCCTGCTTCAAAACCGTCGGATCGCCGCCGCCGCCCAAAATAATTCCATTGATCTCGCTGTTGACGGCGACATCCAGCAGCCGCTTCTGTTCTTGCGGATCCAACGTCTGCGGAGTCAAATCAACGAATTTTAAACCTTTTCTGTCCGCTTCCGCTTTAATATCCGCGCCGAGCGTGACCCAAAACGGCTGGGCGGTCGAATAGCCGACGTAAGCCACGATTTTCGAGGCCGCGCCGCCGCTTACCGGCGGAGTGACCGCGTTTATTTTTTCTACCGGTTTTTTGGCCATCAGCCAAAAATATCCGCCGCTTCCGGCCAAAACCAAAACAATGGCGATCGCCGTACCGATTAAAATTTTTTTATTCATTTTTTTATATTTAAAAAATTAATATTATCCGCTTTTATCGCTTAGCAAATTTTTTCGGCCAAAATTTTCCTGATTCGCTCGGTTATTTCCTTCAGGGGAGTATTCGCCTTTACCCAATAATCGCAGGCGCCCAGTTCCCGGCTTTTTTGAATGTCTTCCTCGCGATCGCCAAGGTTGGTGAGAATGACCACCGGAATATTCTTGGTTGCTTGATCGGCTTTCACTTTTTTTAACATCTCGATGCCATTCATCTTGGGCATCATAATATCCAGCAGAATAATATCCGGCTGGTCTTTTTTTAACGCCGCCAATCCATCTTCGCCGTTATAAGCCAAAGCGAGATTAAAACCATCCAACGTTAATTTTCTTTGATACATCCTGACTACCATCGGATCATCGTCGACTAACAATATTTTGATCTGGCCGGGCATAAAAAATTTATTATTCGATGGGATTGCCGCGCCATGGCAAAGCAATCGCCGATTTTAATATTAAAATTGATCGCCGCTTGGATCGTAATAATTTAATTATAGCACGAAGTTTGTTCAAAAAAAAGCCGCTTCAGGATAAGCTGCTGAAGCGGCTTGCAAAAAATCCGAATGATCAGACTTTGATCACGACCGGCAGCACCATCGGGCGGCGCTTGGTTTTGCCGAAAAGGAATTGACCGACCTCGTCGCGGATGCGGTTTTTGATGTGATCGACATCGGCGGAAGTGCGCGAATCGTGCGACTCCACCAATTTTTTCACTTTCATCCGGGTCGCTTCGATCAGTTCGCGGCTGTCTTTCATATAAACGAAACCGCGGGAAATGATATCCGGATTGCCGATCGTCTTACCGTGTTCGGAATCGATCGTGGCGATGATGACGATCATCCCGTCTTCGGCCATGACGCGGCGATCTCTTAAAACGATATTGGAAACATCGCCCACGCCCAGCCCATCGACCATCACGTAGTCGGTCATCACTTTTTCGCGAGTCAAGCGGCCGACAGTCTTGCCTTCGGCATTTTTGGAAAATTCAGCCACTTGGCCGTTATCGGCGATGAATATTTTTTCGCGGGGAATGCCGACTTTTTCCGCCAAGGCGCCTTCGGCTTTCAACATATAATGATTGCCTTCGATCGGCATAATATATTCCGGCTTCAATAAGCGCATCATCAATTTCAAGTCTTCCTGCTTGGCATGGCCGCCCGCGTGGACGTCCATCATTTCGTAATTGATGACATCAGCGCCCTGGCGGGTGATCATATCCATTAAACTTTGAATCGTCCGTTCATTGCCCGGAATAACCGAAGAAGAAAAAATTACCGTGTCGCCTTCCTTGAGTTCGATTGTTTTGTGTTCATGCGAAACCACGCGGGCCAAAAAAGCATTGGATTCGCCTTGCGCGCCCGTGCCGATGATCATCACTTTATTATCCGGCAAGCGATTCAATTCGTTATCAGTCACCAGAATGCGCGGATTAAATTTCAGATAGCCGATTTGATGAGCGATTTCCACGTTATCATTCATGCTCCGGCCTTGCAGATAAATCCGGCGATTATGTTTTTCCGCCAGATCGAATAATTTTTGCACGCGGGCCAACTGCGAAGCGAACGTGCCGATAATAATCCGGCCTTCGATCTTTTCAAAAATTTTATCCATTTCCGTGCCGATGGCCGATTCGGAAATTTGATAGCCCGGATGAGTGGAGTCGGTGGAATCGGACATTAAAAGCAAAACTCCTTCGCTGCCGATCTGGGCGATGCGCTGCAAGTCCGCCGGCTTATCATTGACCGGCGAATAATCGACTTTGAAATCGCCAGTATGGATGATCCGGCCGACCGGCGTATCGACGATCACGGCAAAGCAATCCGGGATGGAATGATTGACGCGTAAAAAACTGACGCGGAACGAGCGGCCCAGCCGCAAGACGGTATTTTCATCGATCAGCGAATCGTGCAATTGCGGACAGCTTTTATATTCCGAACATTTTTTCTTGACCAGCGCGGCCGTGAGCTTGCCCATGAAAATCGGCGGATTGCCGATCTCGCCCATGATGTGCTGGATCGCGCCGATGTGATCATAATGCCCATGGGTAATAATCACACCCTTGATCCATTCGGCTTTATCTTTCAAATAACTGATGTTGGGGATGATGTAATCGATGCCGGGCATATCCTCTTCGGGAAATTGCAGGCCCATATCGATAATAATGATTTCCCGCTCGTATTCGATGAGCGTCATGTTGCGGCCGACTTCTTCCAGCCCGCCCAAAACGATGACTTTTAATTTTCCGTCCGGGCTGGTGGTAATTTTTTCCGTTACCGCTTTCGGCGCTGCTTGGGCCGGACGCGGTCCGCGATAGGAAGAAAAAAATTTCTTCTTATCTCCTTCCGGCCCGGAAGGCCGCGGATGAGACGTTCTTGATTTGTACTTAGTGTTCATAAATTAGAAGCAAGAGTAATAAATATTTAGGGACTATCGCCGAATGCGCTTTTGAAGCGAAATTTACAAAAATCGAGATAATTTTTTTAAATAAATTTTGAGGCTTATCAAGTGATAAGTCGAAAAATTTTTTGAAAAAATTAGCCGATTTTTGGAAATTGCAGCCAAAATGGCATTCGGCGATAGCCCCGTAAAGAGTTCAAATATTTAATCAGATTGCTTGAGTTAAAATTAAATTATTATTTTGCGAGTTCAAATATTTTTTTAACCAATCCTTTACGAGCATAAAAAGCTCTGGTTATCGGCCGTCGTTTTCCAGTCAAAGGATTAATCCCGCCAGCGCCTTTCGTCCTGGCTTGAATCCATTTACCATCTTTACCGGTTAAAGAACCAAAACCTCTTTTTATTAATTTAGCCCTAATAAAATCGTAGTCCAACTTTATTTCTTTAATTAAACTATCATCTTCGCTGAAATCTAAACTCGCGACTTTAATTAATTGCCCGTCATTTGAATTTTTACCGTTCCATTTCACGGCGCAAAAAATAATCGCTTTCAATTTATTCCAACAATGGCTATCAAAAAATTCGGTTTTCTTTAATTCCTTAGGGTTAATCATTGTGATCGCCATTGTTTCTTTTGGTGTTAACCTGCCTTTTACTTCATAAAAACTTACCGATTTTAATTCCCAAGATAAGCCATTCGGCGCTTTAGAAATATTAGTTTCAAGGCCAGCCAATCTTTCCAAAATTAAACCTTTCCAGCCCTTGTTTTGTTTGCCCGTTTCGTAGGTAGTAATTCCATATTTAAAAGCAAGGTCTCTCAAATTCTTGCCTATATACTTTTTAAGATTGTTTATCGCTACTGCGCGGGTTATAATTTTCATATTACTACTTTGTTTTTTCTAAATCCTTTAATCTTTTAATTGATAAATCCAAATATTTTTTTTCAATATCAATGCCAATAAATTTACGATCGTTTAAAAAGGCGGCCAACCCCGTCGTAGAAGAACCGGCAAACGGGTCGATAATCAGATCGTTTTTATCGGTACTGGCTAAAATAATTCTTACTAATAAATCAATTGGTTTTTGTGTGGGGTGCTTGCCAAATTTTTTCTCGCCATTTCTCGGCGGATAAATTGACCAAACGCTTCTCATTTGCAAACCTGGTTTTTTAATAAAATCTTCTGGCCAATTGCCGTCTTTCATTAATTTATAATTAAATTTATGTTTGCCCATTTTATCTTTACGTGCCCAAATTAAAGTTTCATGGCTGGCGGTAAAAAATCGGCAGGATAAATTCGGAGAAGCATTCGGTTTAAACCATGCTATGTCGTTTAAAATATGAAATTTTGCAACCTGTAAAGCAAACCCGCATTGATAAATCGAGTGATAGGTTCCACTAATCCAAATCGTGCCGCCTGGTTTTAAAACTCTTTGGCACGCCTTGATCCATGCCAGATGAAATTCAAAATCTTTTTTTAATCCATTACTAACATCCCATTGCCCCTTGTTAACGCTTACCATTCGGCCAGCTTGACAGGTAAAGCCGCCATTTGATAATAAATATGGGGGATCGGCAAAAATCATATCAACAGAATTTTCTGGAATATCCGCTAAAACATCAAAGCAATTGCCGTGATATAAAGAAAAATCGCTATATTTAAAATAGGGTTTATTTTTCATGACTATATTATATCAAAAATTTTCTAATTTTCTAATTATCAAATTTTCAAATTACCACTCCAATCTTTCCCCCATCTTCACATACCAATCGGAAATATTGGTGAAGCGGTCGGCTGGCGCGGCGATGCTTTTCACCGCGAAGCCTTTGATTTTTTTATTTTGCACGTAATTATAGTAAGGCGAAAAAAGGAAAACCGCCGGCGCGTCATTGGCGAGTATCGTCTGAAATTGCTGGTAATCGGCGATCCGCTGTTTTTGATCAAGGCTGGTTCGGCCGTCTTCCAGCGCCTTATCGGCATCATCGTTTTTATAATTGGATAAATTCAGGCCGCCGGTGCCGGCTTGCGTCGAATCCCAAAAAACATAAACATCCGGATCATTGCCGACCTGCTCGCTGAAAAGCAAGGCTTCGTAATTTTTCGGCTTGATGGCGCTGGCCTGTATTTCCTTGACCGGAACAGGAGTAATCGCGACCTTGACGCCCAGCCGCGCCCAGCTGTCTTTGATGATCTGAGCGATCTGACCGCTTTCTTGGTCGTCGACAATCGTCAAATTGATAATCAAATAATTCCGGACTGCCGGAACGGTTTTTTTGGTCTTACTGGTGCTGGTTTCTTCCTGATAAAGCCAGGTACCGCTGCCCAGCGCCAACTCGGTTTTTTCAATGTCGGTCAGGGCCGTCTGGGTGGTCGAAGCTTTTTTCGCATTCAACGAAGTGATCAGGTCATCGGTTACCGCGTCCTTTTTCCAACCGGCCGCATCCAACAGTGAAGCCGCTTTGGCCAAATCAAAATCATATTTCGGCACGCTCGGATTATAGGCATAGTTATCGTCCAAAATCGGACCATTCGCGATCCGCGCATCGCCGCCTTCCGCCTGATCGATAATCTCCGCCTTGGGCGTCGCGTATGACAGCGCCTGGCGGACTTTTACATCCTTCAGCAGAGGATTTTTCGCCTGATTGAAAAATATCGCTTCGAGCTGAGGCAAATCAAGCTGCCAAAAATTATCAGAATTCTTGGCAATCAAATTTTGCCGGTCAGACTGGGAAAGGTAGCTCAATCCGTCAACATTATTGTCGTTCAGAGCGTTCACCGCTTCGGCCGCATCAGGATAAAACTTAAAAATGATTTCTTTCAAATAAGGTTTTTTGCCGTAATAATTTTTGTTGATTGCCAAGGCATAGCTCTTGATATTGCCGCTTTTATCTTTGACTAATGATTTGAATTCATACGGACCGGAACCGATCGGTTTCAAATTCGGCTCGGCGACCGCGGCTGCTCCGGGCGCGATCTGCCCCCAAACCGATTGCGGCATAATGCCGAAAGTGAGCAGGCCCAAGAAGGGAGAATAATTCTCCGACAACGTGAAAACCACCGTTTGATCATTTAGCTTGTTGGCATCCACTCCGGCAAAGCTGGCCCGCAGCGGCGAAGCGAAAGCCGGATTGGTTATTTCTTCGAAAGTAAAAATGACATCATCGGCCGTCAGCCGATCGCCGTTCTGCCAGCGGGCATCGCCGCGCAATTTTATCGTATAAGTCTTGCCGTCGCTGGAAATCGTGGTACTTTCCGCCAGATCATTTTCCAACCGCCCGGATTCGTCATACTTGAAAAGCGAAGAATAAATCAGATGGGAAATATCGCTGTCGACATCGGAAAAAGAATCATAAAGCGGATTGATATGCGCCGGATTGCCGATCAACCCTTCGGTGTATTGTCCGCCGGCAGCCGGCGCGACCCGCAGATGCTTCTGGGCGGCGTTAAAGCCCAGCCAGCCCAGATTCAAAACAATCACGGCGATCAGGATATTAATCAGCAAATTATCGCGCTTGCTCAAAGTCCTATTTAGATGCTTAAGCTGCGCTAAATTGGGAATTTTCGATTTAGATAAAGAATAAACCAATTTCTTATCAAGATGCGCGTTATCGGCCGAGGCTTTGTTCGCCCGCGGACCAAAAATCCGCCCCGCCCAAAGCAGGCGGTCAGAAAAAAATTTTTTTACTCCAATAAAAAACGGTGAAATTTTTCTTTTCGATAAATCCATGATAAATTTATTTTTTAAAACAGGAGTGGATCTTCAGGCCGGCCTTGAGCCGCCCGGCAAAAAAATTATCTTGGAAATTTAGAGTAAGAAGATGATCAAAGAGACCGCGAAAAATATGGCCGCCAAAACGATGGAGCCGTAAAAGAGAACTTTATCAAAACCTCGTTTAGATAGATAAACATTACCCGAACCGCCGAAAATTCCGGAAAGCGACGCCCCCTTATTTTGCAGCAAAATAGCCAGCATCAAAAGCAAAGCGGCGACAAGTTGGAGTATTTTAAGTAAAAACATCTGATTATAATGCTAATATCGCGAATGATGCGAATCTGCGAATAGAAAAAATATTTTGCGTTATTTTTTTACTGACGCAACAATCTTAGCGAAAATTTCCTTATTATTTTCGGCCAGGTCGGCCAAAACTTTCCGATCCAAATCGATTTTATTGGCATGAAGCGCGCCCATCAGCCGGGAATAGGAAATGCCCAATTCCTTGGCGGCTATCCCAATCTTAATCTGCCAAAGATAGCGGGCGGTTCTTTTCTTTTTCCGGCGGTCGGTAAAAGCATGGACGCCGGCCTTAACCACGGCGGTGGCTCCGGTGCGGATGGTATTTTTTCGATTCCATTTATAACCTTTGGTTTTCCGGAAAAGCTTTCTTCTCTTTTTGACATGGATTGTTCCTCTTTTAACTCTTGGCATATCATTAAAATGTAATACTAATCCGCGAATACATACTAATCACACGAATACTCACTAAAAACTTATTCGTAAGATTAGTATGTATTCGTATTAAATTAGTATTACACTTTTTAATTATAAGGAATGAAACTCTGGATATTCCGAGTTTCAGTATGATGGACCAAAACATCGCGGCGCTTATTAATGCCGACTTTGCCGGTTTCCTTGCCATTGAAATGGTCTTGGCCGGCCTTGCGTTTCTTCACTGATCCTTTTTTAGTGATGAAATATCTTTTGGCGGTGGCTTGGTGAGTCTTGATCTTGGGCATAAAATTTAACACGAATACCGCAAATTATCAGCAAATACCGCGAACAATACAAATCGAATAAATATTTTTAGCATCTGTTCGCAGTATTCGCTGTTAATTCGTGATATTCGCGTTATGAAATAAAAAACAGGCTGTAAACCTGAGTGAGGAAATTACTTCTTATTCATTATCACAATATTATACCTTCCGCCCATTCTTGTCAAGTTCTGCTCCACGGCGGCATTGATCCCCGGGGCGGCTTTCAGGTGATTGATAAATTTGTAAATAACCTCTTCGGCCTTGCCCGGATGCTGGCGTTCGCGGCCCTTTAAGACGACTTCCAGTTTGATTTTATCTCCCTCTTTGAGAAAATCAATCGCCTGATGCAAACGAAAATTAAAATCATGCTCGCCGATCCGCACGGAAAGGCGAATCTCCTTGGTATCAATCTTTTTTTGCGCGACTTTCTGCCGATGAGCCTTTTTTTCCGATTCATACTTCAGCTGCCCGAGATTAACCATCTTGGCCACCGGCGGTTCGGCTTTCGGATTCATAATCGCCAGATCAAGATCAGCCTCGACGGCCATCCGCAAAGCCTCGGCAGTGGAAATCCGGCCGACGCTCACGCCTTCATCGTTAATCAAAAAAACTTCCGGCACGCGGATTTTGTCATTCGCGATATATTCTTTTACTTCTTCCTTCGGCTTGAACCTTTGCCAGTGATGCCTCATAGATTAATATTTGGTATAAAGTATAATATCAAACGTTAACTGCTCTTACAGTAACCGAACAGCCTTGACGAGTCAAGCTGATTCGGCTTATCTTTGTTCGACTATATTATACCTTTTTCCATTTTTTACTTCAAATCTTACCCTAAGACAGGGATAATCTCATGCCAAGTCGCTTTTTATCAAGGGCGCTATTTTAGCAAGGACGATCTGAGCGAGCTCGGCGGCGCGATTTTGAGAATCAGCATTGGAATAACAGCGAAGCTCCGGCGCATTGTTCGATTCTCTCAAGCGGATGATTTCTTCATTTTCCGTATTTTACCTTGGCCGGGTCAAGAGGTCAACCAAAAAACCAAACTTGCTTTGGGATAAAAAAGCCGCCGGTTTAACTGACCGGCGGGTTCCCTCCTGGAAAAATTTCAAGCCTTATCCGGCTCAACGACAGTCCCCGAACCGCCGTCCGTAAAAATACTGAGCAGCAATTCGCCCGAACGATTGCCGACGATATGGACTTTCCGCACTCCGGCCCGGCAAGCATCATAAGCCGCGGTTAATTTAACGCCCATGCC